>JAJYOH010000486.1 GCA_021796315.1 Chloroflexota bacterium | reverse complement strand
CTAAATCCAAAATGTGGGGGTACCGGTTCTTTTCATCCATCCCATGTGCAAGAATCTTTTTATCCACATTATCCACAAGCCCTACTACTATTACGACACACATATTCAGCTAATAAGTGAATCAACAAATTAAGAAGTAAGCCAAGAAAGTTCCCGGAAGTAAGTGGAACAAGCACAGCTATTTTTCAATGCGGCTCACCCTAGACGGCTGAATCGTCACACCCGCGGGCTGGGTCACACGCACAGCTTGTTCGCCTTTGACCATGCGCACCAAATGTTTGACCATCACCGCCTGCCGGGTTGCAACTTTTGCGCCGAGGTCTTCAAGCACAGGCTCAAGCCAGGCCTGATACGAACGCACGCATAGATAAACCGGACGACTGCCGCGCCTGGGCAGGGAACTCACCAGTGCCGCCAGCTTTTCACCGACATTGGTTGATTCAGGGTGGATCAACGGATGAAGCACGATGCCCATCGTTCCCGTCGACAAGTTGATATAACATTTCGGTCCCTCGTTGCACATAAATCCGGTTGCGTTTTTCGGGGTTGGCTCGACGGGTTGCAAAAGAGGCGGGACGATTTGATGGTACAGATTTTGGATGGAGGGCAGGTTGACGGATTTCACCCGCATCCAGTCTGCGCTGTTAGCGGACGCCGTTATATTCGACACATCCCACATCCTCTGCCACGCATAGACAGAGAATCCCGAAATGCGAAGCGCGGGAAAAGCATCACTGCCTTCATCCACTTCGGCGAGAGCATGGAACGCACCCCAAGGTCCAGCTTGGGCGGAGAGATGATCAATTAATGCGGGAGCAGTTGGAAGGTCGAGGCCTGAGGCGGGGGCGAGGTAAAGCAGCTTGGCAAATGTGTCGCCGTTCGTGTGCGTGATCCCGCCCAGCAGGGTCGCCCCGTCATTATCTGAAACAGCCGTGTAAACATGCCGTCGCGGATTCATGTAAGCCAACATGCCGACTGCACCGAGCGGGTTGCCGCGCGTGAGCAGCCGGGCAGAGTCGAGGCTGACGGCTTCGCCGCGATAACGGTAAAGGCTGGGAAGATCAAGCAGATCGAGCGGACGGATTGACATTTGGTTAAGGGTTAAGGTTGAAGGTTCAAAGTTGAAGGCTCTGGTACGTGACTAAACTTTCAACTTGCAACCTTCAACTCATTTAATCAGCAAGCGAAAGAAAGTATTCGTGGAAGCGCGTGTCCTCGGTTAGTTCAGGATGAAACGAGGTGGCAAGAAAATGTCCCTGTTGAGCAGCGACGATGCGGCCATCCTCCAACGCGGATAAAATCTTCGCATCACCATGCACAGATTCAATAATAGGCGCGCGGATAAAAACAGCGTGATACAGGGCTTCAGATGCGGTGGCTTTTTTCAATTCGGCGATGTCGAGGTCGGTCTCGAAAGAATCCACCTGACGTCCAAACGCGTTGCGCACGACGCGAATATCCATCAGTTCAAGCAAGGGCTGTTCACGTTGCGCATCTTTCGAGAGAAAAATAGCGCCTGCGCAGGTTCCCCAAATCGCATGGCGTTGACCAAAGGTGCGAAGCGGCTCCATTAAGTTATAAGCCACAGCCAGTTTGCCGATGGTGGTTGATTCGCCGCCAGGCATGATCAATCCATCGAGACCTTTGAGATGCTCGGGCAGGCGCACTTCAGCAGTTTCCACGCCAAGCTTTTTGAGCATGACGATGTGTTCAGCGAAATCACCCTGTAAAGCAAGAACACCTATTTTCATAATTAGCTATCAGCAATTAGCCATTAGCGATTAGCAAAGGCTCAATCTAAGAGCTAAAAGCCAACCGCTAACAGCTAAAAAATTTACCAACCTCGTCCCGCGATCTTTTCTGCCTCGGGCATCTGCGAAACGTTGCGTCCGACCATTGGTTCGCCGAGATTCTTGCTGACTTCTGCGAGGATGGATGCGTCTTGATAATGCGTCACCGCTTTAACAATGGCCGCGGCGCGACGAGCTGGGTCGCCGCTCTTGAAAATGCCAGAGCCAACAAAAACGCCATCCACGCCAAGTTGCATCATCAGAGCCGCGTCGGCGGGAGTCGCAATGCCGCCTGCCGCAAAATTCACCACCGGCATTCGTCCGAGTTGCTTGGTATCTTTGACCAAATCATACGGCGCGCCAATTTCCTTGGAGTAGCGCATCAATTCGTCATCAGCCATGGTGGTCAGATGACGAATATCGCCCAGCACGGTGCGCGCGTGGCGAACCGCTTCAACCACGTCACCGGTTCCGGCCTCGCCCTTGGTGCGGATCATGGCCGCGCCTTCGCCGACGCGTCGCAGAGCTTCGCCCAGGTTGCGGCATCCGCACACGAACGGCACTTTGAAGTTGTGCTTCAGAATGTGGTTGGTCTCGTCGGCGGGCGTCAGCACTTCGGATTCATCAATGTAATCCACGCCAACGGCTTCAAGAATTTGCGCTTCAACGAAATGACCGATGCGGCATTTCGCCATCACCGGAATGCTGACCGTGTCCATGATCTTGAGGATCATATCGGGGTCAGACATGCGCGCCACACCGCCGTCCGCGCGAATGTCAGCGGGGACGCGCTCGAGCGCCATCACCGCACACGCACCGGCGTCTTCAGCAATCTTGGCGTGCTCGGCGTTCACCACATCCATGATGACGCCGCCTTTAAGCATTTGAGCCAGGCCTTTTTTCTCAGTCCAGGTACCAGTCTTCTGTTCCATAATCCATCTCCTTGATATAGTTGCGGCTGGATTCTACCACGCCCAATAAGGCAGGATTGACACGCATGCAGCGGAAAGCTATTCACCTCTTGACAAAAAGATTGACCTGCATACAATTATTACAATGATACAATAATACAATTATGGCTGATAAACATCAAATCACCCTTCATCTTGATTTCCACTCCGGACTGCCAATCTACATGCAAATCGTGGAACAGATACAACAACACATCGTTTCAGGGACCCTGAAACCGGGTGACCAATTACCGACGGTTCGTGCGCTGGCCGAGGAGTTACGCGTCAACTTCAACACCGTGGCACGTGCCTACCGTTTATTGGATGAAGCCCGCATTATTTCCACGCAACAAGGACGCGGCACATACATCACAGAGATCCCGCCGCCGGAAGTGAGCGAACGTTTGCGTCGCGAATCGCTCGAAGCGCTAGCCCGGCGCTACATCAGCGAGGCAACGCGGCTGGGATTCTCAGGGCGAGAAATAAACCAAATGGTCGGCGACCAATTGAAATCCTGGAAAGAAGCGCAGGATAAGGATACTGAATAACCCATAAAGGAGAATGCAATGAAAACAAATCTTATTCAAAGTGTGCTTGATCGAAAAAAGGCCAAACAGGCCGACCAACATATCTCCACAATCGCCGGTGCGTTATTCGGCTTATTCCTGATCGTTTCTGCAGTAGGTACGATTTTTATGGACGGGCACGTGAATGATGCACTGATCGGCGCCTGGGTTTTGAGCTGGATGCTGATTGGCGTCTACATTCTTTTTGCGCTCAAAGTGGCTTCGCAATGGGAAAAGGCAGTTGTCCTGCGATTAGGCAAATTTCACGGACTGCGCGGCCCAGGCTTGTTCTGGATCGTTCCGATTTTTGATGCGGTCACAACCTGGATCGATGGACGCGTGATGGTGACGCCATTCTCGGCGGAAAAAACACTGACAAAAGACACGGTTCCTGTGGATGTTGACGCCGTGTTGTTCTGGGTCGTTTGGGATGCCGAAAAGGCGGCGCTGGAGGTCGAAGATTACAAGGCCGCGATTTCGTGGGCCGCCCAAACCGCTCTACGTGACATCATTGGACGCATGATGCTGGCCGATATTCTCGTGGGCCGCTCCGCAATCGACGAGGAGCTTCAACGCATCATCGATGAACGAACTACACCTTGGGGCGTCACGGTCCAGTCGGTAGAGATTCGTGATATTGTCATTCCACAGGACCTGGAAGATGCCATGTCGCGCCAGGCGCAGGCCGAACGCGAACGTCAGGCGCGCGTCATCCTCGGTCAGTCAGAGCAACAGATCGCGGCATCGTTTGCCGAGGCGTCCAAAGCTTACGTCAATAACCCGACCGCTTTGCATCTACGCGCCATGAATATGCTGTTCGAGGGCTTGAAGGAGAAGGGCGCACTGGTCATTGTGCCATCGTCCGCGGTGGACACGATGAATCTCGGCGGGCTAAGCGGCATGATTTCTTTGGCGCAGAACAACGCACCAAAAGACAAGTAGCCGGTTTCACGTGAAACCGTAAAAGGAACATATTATGTCTACCAAACTCTCAATTACAGTTATAACAATATTGATCCTGATCGGCATTGCCATTAGTATAGCGGTCTATCCACATCTGCCGGAACAAGTAGCGTCGCACTGGAATGCAAACGATCAAGTCAATGGATATATGTCCCGTTTCTGGGGCGTGGCATTGATGCCGCTCATTACCATCGGTATGGCGTTGCTATTTTTAGCCATTCCATCCATTGATCCGCTCAAAGAGAATATCGCGAAGTTCCGGGATACGTTCAATGCCTTTATCGTGTTGGCCGTAGCCTTCATGTTATACATGCATATTTTGACGCTGGTTTACAATCTGGGCCATACCTTCCGCATTTCACTGGCGATGATCCCTGGATTAGGTTTGATCTTCGTATTTGCAGGAGTCATGATGTCCAAGGCCAAACGTAACTACTTTATCGGTATCCGCACGCCGTGGACCCTTGCCAACGAAACCGTATGGGATGAGACGC
>JAJYOH010000485.1 GCA_021796315.1 Chloroflexota bacterium | reverse complement strand
CGTGATATTACCGATCAATTGTCCGGGGAAGCGAAGGATAAAGCGTTGGGGATTGCCGAAGCAAAAGGCGAGTATCGCACCAGGAGCGAGAAAGCCGTCTCGAATTCTGAGCTTCAACGAATTATCAATGAGTTGGAAAAACAAATGAAGGATGCTGCAAAAAATCTTGAGTTCGAAAAAGCTGCCGCTATGCGAGATGAGTTGTATGAATTGAAGGGGATTCTTGCGGACGAGTCAAACCTCAAACCGTGGGAGAGAATCAAGCTTCTGGCTGGCGGCGAATAATTCTTTTGATAATCTTTAGGTATCCTTTATATTGTCTTTACATTCCCCCGGTATCCTTTGTTTAGAAAGCTGGAGAGAAAGAACTCCAGAAAACTAAACAAAGGAGTATGAAAATGAAAAACTTTTTGATCGTTGTGACTGTGCTGGTGGCGCTGGGTATCCTGACCACGGGTGTGGCGTATGCTCAGGGCATGGGCGGCTATGGTCCGACATCGGCAAATGGCGAAGGTCCGCTTCACACTTACATTGTCGATGCATATGCGAGCGCACTTGGATTGACACCCGACGCGCTGGAAGCCCGCCTCGACGCCGGTGAAACCGCTTACGATGTTGCCGTGTCTCAGGGCATTGCTGCGGATCAAATCCCGACCATTTTGGCGGATGCCCGCTCGAAGGCTTTGGGTGCCGCTGTCAAGGCTGGCGTCATTACCGCTGATCAGGCCACGTGGATGAAATCACACGGCATGGGTCAGGCTGCTGGGCAAGGCTATGGTATGGGCGCAGGAACCGGCCCTTGCAACAGAACTGGTCAACCCATTGGTCAGGGCATGCAACGCGGCAACCGCTGGCAGCAGTCCAACCCATAAACACGCTTGAACTAAAAAAGTCTGGATGTTTTTAACATCCAGACTTTTTATTTGTGAGCGATTACAATTGGTGGAAAATAAAACAGGAGTCTGCCGTGCTTAATAACTTGAAATGGATTATTCCGTTAATTATTGTAGTCGCTATGGTAGGCGTCTATTTTATCCCGGTGCCCAAAGTGCCGTTCGACCAGTTGTATGCAAAAGCCAACCCGGAGACCACGAAATCCCTTGTTGCGTTTCGAGAGGCTTATCCCACGAAGTATGTTTATGTTGATGGCATCGAATGGGATTATATTATCGTCGGCAGTGGGCAGGAAACTATTCTATTTTTGCACGGAATGACCGGTAGTTACGATATTTGGTGGCAGCAGATCGAAGCGTTAAAAAATGATTATCGCATCATCTCTGTTACATATCCCGCCGTAAATTCGCTTGAAGAAATGGATAAGGGGATTTCGACAATCATTGACCATGAAAAGGTTGATAAAGTTGATCTCGTCGGCACATCGTTGGGCGGATATTTTGCCCAGTATCTGGTAGCGCGACATTCCGACCATATTTTGCGCGCTGTTTTTGCCAACACCTTTCCGCCAAATAAAATTATCGCAGAGAAGAATAAAACGATTGGCGCGCTCCTGCCATATCTACCTGAGTGGCTTGTGCTGAATGTCCTACGCGGAAGCTTTGCGAATAGCATCTATCCTGCGTCGGGAAATGACGAATTCACATTGGCCTTTTTAAATGAAATCAGTTATGGCCGCATGAGCAAGGCTCAGGTGGTGGGGCGTTATCGCGCTGTCGTCGAACCTTTTGTGGCGCCCAATATCCAGATGCTCGGCGTTCCGGTGATGATCATCGAATCGGATAACGACCCGTTAGTGGAACCGGCGTTACGTGAAGCATTGAAAGCAACGTATTCAAGCGCGAGCGTGTATACCTTCCACAATGCAGGGCATTTCTCATACTTGAATCACCCCGCGGAATATACAGACTTGTTGAAGAAGTTTTTCCAGACGCCGGTCAGTAAATAATTATTGGAGTGAAAAAAGGTCAGACGATTTTTGTCCGGCCTTTTTGTTTTACTTTTCTGCGATAAGTGGGATGAGCAAAAGCGGCACTTTGGTTTTATTGGCAACTTTTGGCGCAACACTGCGTGCCCAGAAAGCGCCCATGCCTGCTCTGCGGTGTGTGGTCAGGATGATTAGGTCGGCCCCTGAAATTTCGGCTATTTTGACGATGCCGCGCGCCGGGTCGCCTCGTGAGACTTCTGCAAAAACTTTTATGTCATCTGTGCGAAATTCGGCTGCGTGCTGGTTTAGGTCCTCGCTGGCGTTTTCTTCCTGGATGTCAAGCAGAGCTTGCGCGGTGGCAGGCATTAAATTCCCGGCGGCGGCCTGTTCACCAGCAAGAGTAGAAAAGGTGGGAATAATACTCAGCAGATGGATTTTTGCGCCAAAAGCTGCGCCGAGGGATTTGGCAACCGGAAGGCTGTTATCGTGGTGAGACTTAGGGTCAAGCGGAACCAGTATCCGGTCCAGTTGGAAGCGGGGAAGATCCGGTTTGACAAGCAGGAGAGGCGTCGAGCCGTGTGCGACGATTTGCTGGGCAATGGTTCCGATTAAAACATCCCGAATGCCGCTGTTGCCGTGTGTGCAGGTAATGATCAGATCCGGCTTGAACTCAGAGACATGTTCAAGAATACTTTTGATCACGTCTGCAACTGGCGCGGTGTGGACGTGAGTTTCGACTTTGACACTCGAAGGGAAGGCACGCTTTGCTGCGTCAAGTAAATAAGCTTCGGCTTCGTCCGGTTTTGTTAAATGACGTTCTTTATGGATTTCCGCAGGCGCGTCCTGTTCAATAACGTGTAAAAGTGTGACGTGCGATTGGAAGGTTTGTGCAAATAGTTCGGCTGGAGCCAGCGACGCCTCTGAAAGTCTCGAACCGTCGAGGGGGACAAGGATGTTTTTGAACACGGTTATCCTCCAGTGAAAATTTGAAAGAGTAGAAAGAAGTTGAGCGCAAGGATCAATACGGCCACAACACTGGCGGCGAATGTGGTGATGCGCATGTTCACCAGCTCACCCATAATATCATGTCTGCTCGTAAACATCACGAGCGGAATGATGGCAAATGGCAGGCCGAATGAAAGAACAACCTGGCTGAGAATGAGCGTACGCGTCGGATCAAGCCCCAGCAAAATGATAATCATCGGCGGGAAAATCGTAACAAGCCGCCGCACCCAAACGGGAATTTGCCTGTGGAGGAAACCTCCCATAATAACTTGGCCTGCCATGGTTCCGACCGAGGATGATGAAAGACCGGAAGCAAGCAGGGAGATGGCAAAGACCCACGATGCCGCCGGCCCCAGCAAAGGTTGCAGTGTGCGATGCGCTTCTTCAATCGTCCCGATTTGAGTGAGTCCGTTATTGAAAAAGGTCGAAGCGGCCATGATGAGCATCCCCATGTTGATGAGTCCTGCCAGTCCCATTGCAATGAAAATGTCAATCAATTCATATCGAAAGAGCATGTGTTGTTGTTGAGGGTTGCCGGTAACGACCCGATCTTGTGTAAGCGCCGAATGCAGAAAGATGACATGCGGCATAACAGTCGCGCCTAAAATGCCGGTTGCAAGTAAAATGCTCTCCGTGCCGGAGAAGCTCGGAACGACTGCGTGATAAAAAACATTCGACCATTGTGGTTTGTCGAGAATAGTCTCGACCAAATAACTTACCGCAACCACGCCGACCAAAGATGTGATCACTGCTTCCAAAGGACGGAAACCATAGCGTTCCAGCGTGAGAATCAGGAATGTGGCGGCGACCGTCAACAGCCCCGCGATCCATAACGGAATGCCGAACAGCAAATTGAATCCGAGCGCCGCGCCCAGAAATTCTGCCAGGTCGGTCGCCATGGCCACCAACTCCATAAGTACCCACATGCCCAGAACGACGGGCCTAGGGAAGTTATTGCGGCAATGTTCTGCGAGATTGAAACCGGAGGCAATTCCCAATTTGGCGGAAAGTGACTGAATGAGCATTGCCATTAAATTGCTGGCGACGATCACCCATAAAAGTTGGTAGCCAAATTGCGCGCCGCCTTGAATGTTCGTTGCAAAATTGCCGGGGTCAATATAAGCCACACAGGCAATGAAGGCCGGGCCAAGGAAGGGCGCAAGCTGCGCCAGCCAGCCTTTTTTGCTCTTCCCTGAAAGAACATCATGTGCGGACTTGGATGTTGCGCTATCTGTTTGCTCGGCTCTTTTGGTTTTGGATTGGTTCATAAATAATTCAGCCTTTATCTAAATTCGACGAATACTCGATTTGTGACGACAGGCCCAAGCATCACCGCTTCTTTCCGCCCCCGAACCTTTAACTTCATAACGTGATCATAAGGTGACACCTCGAGCGTTTTCACGCGCGCTCCGATCACGAGTCCCAGACTTTCAAGATATTTGAGCAAGTCGATGTCTTGTGATTGCACTTTGCATACCGTTGCTTCTTGATCGAGTTGTAGGCTGGAAAGTGCACTGTTCTCATATTTTGGCATGACCAGATCAGCGGAGGGTATTGGATCTCCGTGTGGATCGCGGATTGGGTTTCCCATGGCGGCGGCAATGCGCGCTTCGAACTCCTCCGAAATCACATGCTCGAGTTTTTCCGCCTCGTTGTGGACTTCATCCCACGAATAGCCGAGCGTTTGCACCAGCCACGCTTCTATCAGGCGATGATGCCGGATAACTTCCAGCGCCGCCCGCTGCCCGGCCTCTGTCAGCATGACGCCCTGGTGTTTACGATAATCCACAAGCGGCGGTTTTGCAGACGCGAGGCGTTGGATCATGCCTGTTACCGATGCAGGAGCAATCCCGAGCCGTGTTGCCAGCGCGGTGGTGCTGGCTGGTTCGCCTTTTTCGGTAAGTTC
>JAJYOH010000044.1 GCA_021796315.1 Chloroflexota bacterium | reverse complement strand
TTCTTCGGAGGCGTGATCGATCTCGGTCACGAGGTCGATCACGCCTTTATAGGAAATCTGATGTTCCTTGCTGAAGCCTTCGCGCAGGATCGCACCTGCATCTCGTGCCAGATGCTCCAGTTCTTGGAGTGTGGGGGATGTCATATTTATGCGGCTGAGTCAAATTTTCTTAAAGATTCTCGGACGTGGTCAAGCTCGGCACGGATACTCTCACGGTCAATGACCGATTGTTTCAGAGTAGCCGCAAAACCCGGTTTCTGATCGGCGGGCAGGGTCTCAAGCAGGCGCTCGGTGGGCGAAATATCCTCAACAATTAGCAGGGGAGCCTGGGCAGCTTTCATACATCTATTCTAGTCCTGATACCATTTTACGGGCAAGTTGTTTTTAGTCGCCGTTCCAGATGCGTTTGCCCAAAGCAGATAAAACAAATTCAACCGCCAACTCACCAGTCTTGTTTTGAATATCAAGAATGGCATTGACTTCCACGATGTCCATGCCAATCAATCTTTTTGTCTCAGCGATCATCTCACAGGCCATGTGAGCTTCACGTTGGGTCAAGCCGGCGGGGACAGGCGTACCGACGCCGGGAGCATGGCGCGGGTCCAGCGCGTCCATGTCGAATGAAAGATAGATTCCGTCCACATCACGGCTGACTCGTTCGATGGCTTTTTCTACCGCGGAGACCATGCCAACGCGGTCGATCTGTTCCATGCCCATGATCATGACCCCGGCTTCGCGCAGGTTGGATTTTTCGCCCGGGTCGAGGTCGCGCGCTCCGATAACGGCCACCCGCCTCGGGTCCACGACTGGAAGCGGCTCGTCCCACAATTGGGTTAAGCGCGCGTCCCCGAACCCGCACAACGCGGCCAGCGGCATCCCGTGAATGTTTCCGGATGGAGTTGTTTTCTCGATGTTGAAATCTGCGTGCGCGTCGATCCAGATCACGCCCAGCTTTTTATGTTTGGCCGCGCCGCGAATGGACCCGATGGAAAGGCTGTGATCGCCGCCCAACACGAGCGGAAAATGCCCGCCCTGCACCGACGTGGCAACCGCGCCTGCCGCACGCCGCGACATGGGCACGATGCAATCAATATATTTGAGTTTGGGATCGTTGATGGAGCACATCTCGGCAATGGGCACTTCGATATTGCCCTTGTCTTCTACGGAATAACCGAGTTCTTCCAGCTTGTGCTGCAGGTGTGCGTAACGAATTGCGCTTGGACCCATATCCACTCCGCGCCGGTCCGCGCCGAGATCAATGGGAATGCCGATGATGTCAATCTGCATGTTGCCTCCGGTTTTGTGAGAAGCAGGTATTGTATCAAAAGTACTTCAACAGAGCCATGAGAAAAAGGTTATGACAGGGAAATGACTTTGTCATTTGGTGTTCATCTGGGAACTTTATACTTTTGCGCAAAGGAGAATTAATAGATGTCGAGTTCTGTTGTTTCAAAACCGCCCGTTATCATCCTGTTTCAGTGATCCTGCATTGGGCGGTGGTCTTGTTAATTGTGGCGGCGGTGATATTTGCCGGGGATGATGGCGGCGGAAACTTTGGGCTTCACACGCTTATCGGCGGCATTATTCTTGTTTTGATGTTGATCCGTTTTGCCATGCGCTGGGCAGTCAAGCAGCCTGCATGGGCCAGCACGGGGAATGGTTTTCTTGATCTGGTAGGGAAGCTAACCCATTTTGGTTTGTACTTTTTTACCTTCTCCATTCTTGTTACCGGCGCATTCCTATTTTTGAATGGCGGTCAGGGCAGCTTTTTTATGGGAGCCTTCCACAGTTTGAGTTGGTTTGCCATGTTCCTGTTGATCGCGCTGCATATCGGCGCGGCGTTTTATCATCAATTCCTGGTCAGAGATAATTTGATGGGACGAATGTGGTTCGGCAGGCAGACCGAATAAGGCAAAAGTTATAGAGGAAAAGGCGACAGTTGCTATTACGGGACTGTCGCTTTTGTTATATCAATTTGAAGTAATGCAGGAGATACCAGATGATAAGAATTATCAATATCGTTCCGCAGCCATGCCAGAAGAAGTGTATTATAAAATGCAGGATATGAGCAACAATGTGAAGGAAGTATCTTGCTATGATCACTACCAGCACCAGTGCAATAATGATGATCATCCATTGAACGGTTGAATTTGATATGGGGTTGCTCAGATCAATGTTCATTTCGACTCCTGAAAGTTAGGCTGTCCGATAATAACCCACATCCACTGAATAAACTCGTCCACGTTTGACAACCTGCTTGACCAGATTGGTTCCGTAGCGATAACCAACGTGACGATAATCCGGGACATTGAGGATTAATAGGTCCGCTTGTTTGCCTTCCTCGAGCGAACCGATCTTATCGGACCTGCGAATGGCGTGCGCGGAATTGATCGTCGCGGCGGCGATGGCCTGTGCGGGAGTCAGCCCCATCGTGCGGCAGGCCAGTGCGATGACAAATTGCATCGACTCATTCCATGTGGTACCGGGGTTGCAGTCGGTGGCGAGGGCAAAATATCCATCGGCCTTGATAATTTTTTGAGCAGGTGTGTAATCGTGCTCGGCCAGTCCGAACGGCGTGCAGGGAAGCGAGACCGCAACCGTTTCAGATTTCGCAAGCGCAGCAATATCGGCATCGGACGTTTTGACGAGATGATCGGCTGAGGCCGCACCCAATTCTGCCGCCAGCGATGCGCCGCCGAGGTTGTCGAATTCGTCGGCGTGGATCTTGAGCGGGAATCCGAGCGAGGCGGCCGTGGTCAAGACCTGACGCGATTGTTCCAAAGTAAAAGCTTTGTTCTCGCAGAAGACGTCCACAAAAGGCAAAGGCAGGCGCGGAGCATGAGTCTGCCACCAATCGTGGACAGTGGGAAGCATCGTGTCGCAGACAAGATTTGTGTAACCTTGCGGATCGTTTTTGAATTCGGGCGCGATGGCGTGCGCGCCGAGGAAAGTGATGGCAAGATCGAGCGGACTTTCATCGTCGAGCGCCAGCAGGGCTTTAAGCAGACGAAGTTCGGTGGCAGTTTGCAGCCCATAACCGGTCTTGGCCTCGGCGGTGGTTGTGCCGTGCGCGAACATGCGCAACAAACGCGAGCGCGTTTGCGCGATGAGCGATTCGATGGATGCGGCGCGCGTTTGCTTGACAGTTGAAATAATTCCGCCGCCCGCCGCCAGAATGTCGAGATACGGCGTGCCTGCCATCTTCATCTCGAATTCGCTGGCGCGGTCTCCGGCCCAGATCAGATGCGTGTGCGGGTCAACGAAACCCGGCATGACCACGCATCCGCTGGCATCCAGAGTCGGCTCATCCTTGTATGCAGCGCGCAACTCGTCCGTCGGGCCAACCGCCACGATCTTTTCTTCGCGGATCAAGACCGCGCCGTTCGGAATAATGCCGAGCGCGCCGAGCGCGTGTCCGCGTTGCGGGCCGCCTGCAAGAGTCAGAAGTTGTGCCGAGGAGTGGATGAGCATTTCAGTATCCAGTTGTCAGTGATCAGTCATCAGTATTCAACGGGAGGGGTTTGGTACATAAACCAAATAATCATCTTTATATTGTTTCTTAAATAAAGCCATTTGCTTTTCCAATTGTATTTCCACCCGTGGCATGGAATTGTAATTAAGCACGATTGCTTCGAGCATGGGATTGCGATTCTTTTCGCTCGCGCCGATATGATAAAAATGTTCGCGCGTCAAAACAGTGAAACGGTAAACATATTTTTCAATTGCAGGATTTGAACGATATTGATTACTATGCCAGGTTGATAAAATAAATTTCGCTGGCGTCACAGCAAGCATGTTGTAAAGTTCCTGCTCGTCCTGTTCTGACCATGAATTGAAATAATCTACGTGCCTGCCAATGTAAGGCGGGTCACAATAAATAAAATCTTTTTGAGATGCAGAAGAAATAATTTTCCTAAAATCAGAACAGACAAATTGCCAGTCGTATTGGCCGGTTGCCTGAGTCACATGTTTAATTTGATTGGTAATTTTTGTGACGTAAGCTTTTGCAAAACGTTCAGGCTTGTGACCGAAAGGAACGTTGAAGCCACCTTTTTTGTTAAACCGCATAACGCCATTGAAACAGGCGCGGTTCAGAAACAGCAAATCCAAAGGTTCGTGGTCTTTGTTAAATCGCTCACGGATCTTGTAGTAATGATCTTCGCCTTTGGATTGAAGATGCGCGCCTTCCATTTCCAGAAATTCCCTGGCGATTCCGGCGGTGATTTTTCCCTGCTTGATGGCATTATAAAAATTAATGATGTGTGGATTTACGTCTCCAAAAACAGCGCGGCTCGGGCGCAGGTTGAATCCAACCACACCCGAGCCCATGAATGGCTCAATCCATGTACCATGGTCATCTAAAATGGCATGGTCTTTGATCCATTCGACCAATTTGGTCTTGATTCCCTGGCATTTCAAGGGCGGGACGTTTACGCGTTGCGGGCCGCCTACGAGGGTAAAGAGTTGAGCGGAGGAGCGGATGAGCATAAAACTATTTAACCACAGATGAACAAGGATGAACATAGATTTGAAAAGCCTGCCTTTTAGAAGCACTTGAGCGATGGCCTCTAAAAAACAAAACAGGCCGCCGCTAAAAAGCAGCGACCTGTTTGACCTGTCAGACTTTCCGACTTGTAAGACTTATTCTGCCGGACCAATAAACTGAAAAAAAGCAAAAGCAATTGCAAAGAAACCATAAATGACCACCGCCGACCAACCAAGAACGTTCATGGTACCGGCGAGCGTCCCGCCGATGGAAACGATCAAGCCGACAGCGCTGGAGATCAGAATGGACAGCGTGATGGCGTTGCGCGCACCGGAGGCAGACTCGTCTCGGGCCAGCAGGGTGACCAGGCCGGACGTCAACAATTGAACGCCGAAGAACTGGGCCAGCAATCTGTCTCCGGCTGTGGTGGTGATGCCGTATAGAAACAGCATGGTCTGCGGGATCAACAAAAGTCCCAGTGAATATAGCAAGGCGATCAGTGAGTGGATCAGAAACAGATTACGAAGTTTCATTTTTCTCTCCTTTGGGAAGTCTTATTCATTCTATCAAGAACCGACAATGTGATTTTACCGTCTTTCATTTTTGCGCGGTGGCCCACATATTAAGCATGAACTCAAAGTATCCGAATTTGACCTTGGTCATTTCAAAGCCCGCCTGACCGAAATGCCAGCCGATGAGTGGGAGTGTGTAGGCGAAGGCGTGTTCGTGGATTTCCTCGGCGCTGACCAGGTTGATGTCTGCCATGAATTTAAGCAGCCCATCCGACCAGGCAGCAGGCGTAGTCAGGATGACACTGCCGCCCGGTTTCAACACGCGATGGCTTTCCTGAAAGAGCAATGCCATGCTGGTCGGATTGAGATGTTCGACCACCGCCAGCAGAGTCACAACGCTGAAGAAATTATCTTCAAAGGGCAGATGCGGCGCTTCATTCAAGTTGAGTGAAAAAAATTCAATCTGATTTTGAACGGCGGTCTCTTTTGCCATCGGGAGTTGATCCACCGCGAACTTTTCCTGAAAGGAAGTGTGGGCTAGGAAATAGGGAAAGGAGCCGCACCCGATATCCAGAATGCGGCCCGCTCGCAGGTCGGAGGGAATGAGGCGGTTGGCGCGTTGGGTTCGCAGGTGGGCAAGAGTCGGCTCGAGCAGTCCTTTGCCGCGCGTAAATTTTGTCTCGGGCATATATCCGATCTTTCTGGTGTGAAATTTATCCGATTATACGTGGTTTCAGTTCGTTCGAAAAAAAACGCTTCTTACCCATCCAAGAACGCGCGGCATGATCACGATCTTCTTTTGCAGTTCGGCCAACGCCAGCAATGCAAACACATTGAGCAGAAGCGCCATGCCAGCCACAAACGGAAAACCAAATGTATGAAAAACGAAGGTTGCCAAAAATCCGCCGATGGCGCGACCGATGGCCTGACCCGTTAAATTAAACGTAAGCAACGTAGCGCGCGCTTTCGGGACAAGCTCAGTCATCATCGGGATGTGACTGACCATGACATATTCGAATGTGATGTAAAAAATGAAAAGGCCGACCAGAGCGCCCGCTTCCGTCTGACCGATAACGGGCAGCAGGATACAGGCCAGCGCGTTGCCGACGAGGCCCAGCGTAAGCGCACGCGGCTTTCCTAACCGGTCGGTGGTTAGAGCCACGAGTCCTTCCCCGCTCAACTCCGACAGGCCGATCACAGCCGATGCGCCTGCCAACGCTGCGATCTTGAGTCCAAATGAATTCTCAAGCCAGACGCCGAAAACCAGATTGACCATTTCATTGGCCCCGCTGGCCCATAATGCGATGGACATACCTGCCAATGCAGGAACAGACGTGAACACGGCGTGGAAATTTTGTCGCACATCTTTTGTCGCTTCGTGATGTGTGTCCGCGCGCGGGATCATCCAGAAGATGACCGCGAACATCATGAGGCCTGCTATTGCCAGAACCGGAAAAGGAGCAGACCAGCCACCGCGCGCTATCAAGAATGCCATGACCGGCACACCAACGATAAACGCCGCTGACCAAGCCACTTCGGTCACAGCCAGGGCTGTACCGCGTTGCTCGTAAGGAATGCGGTCGCCAAAATAGGCTTGCATGGCAGGATCGAAAACATATTTGCCAAGTAAAGCCAGAATCAGCGCGATGGAAAGCGTGAAGATATTTGGGAAGAGCGCAACCAGTCCCACACCAAACGTAAAGATCACGATGCCTGTCAGCATCCCAAACTTACGCCCGCGTTGATCGGCAATCGGTGCAGTGATCGGTGCGAATATGCCGACGAAGTTACGAGCAGTCAGCGCATATTGAAGGGCAGTCACATCCACGCCGAGGCCGCGCGCAAAGATGGACAGGAAAGGATAGACCATCCTGTGCATGGTGTTCAGGACGGTGCGAAGCACCATGACAACGGCAAGTTGGATTCGTAAACGCATTGTTATTTCAGTGATTTATTGATTCAATATTGCACTGATTCGCCGAATCGACAGGAACCAGCGAGTGAGAAAATAAGCCGCCAGCCATGTTAGGAGATTCAACACCACAAAGAATCCGATGATGACGGAATTACCGGAACTGAAAATTGGCGATGGCGGGGGGTGCATAATATTTTGCGCCAGGGAAAAGGCCACGCGCAGTACGACAATATATGCAATGTTGGCCGCGGACGTGAGCATTTTGTTATCCATCAGCCACAGGCCGATCTGCAACAACAAGCCGACGACAGCAAAGGTCATCGCCAGGCGGAAGCGCGGCTCAGCCAGGAACGGGCCGTTCCAGTTGGTTTCCATCGCCCACAGCGAGAGCGGCAGATACGTCAGCCAGAAGAAGATACCCGTCCGGCCCAGCGCAGCGGACCAGGCGTGGAAAATGTCGCGGCGCGCAATCAGGCCGATCAGTCCCGCGAGACCCGCCGCACTGAAGGCGAGTTCAGCCGTCAGCACCCAGGCGCCGTGCAGGTAGACAATCCGCACGTTCGCGCCAAGCGTCTGCTCTTCAGGACCGAAGAGAGCGAGGATGCCAATCAGGATCACAGCGCCCAGAAATTGAATGAGAGGAGCATGTTTGGTTTTCAGCATGGCTAAATTGTATCAAGGATGCGGACAAGCGCCATGTTCCGGCGTCATTGTTTTTGTCGATTTTCATCTGTGATTTGCGCCCAGAAAACCTTTACATAAACTACATATTTCCTTCATCCAATATTCAGAATAAACGTGTATTATTCGGGCATGAACAAGGAGTCATAAAATGAAAAAATTTTGGAAATGGATCCTGGGGATCCTGATCGTTTTGGTAATTGTCGCGGGTCTGGTTGGGCTGGCATTTGTGATGCGTAACAATATGATTACCGCTAACCTTCGCCCCGGTTATGGCTTTCAACCGCAACAACGCGGAAACCTGCCGCCACAAAGCGTAAATCCACAAGCTCGAGGTTGGAACGGACCGATGATGCGCGGTGGTGACGGTTGGGGACGCCCGATGATGGGCGGAGGCGGTTTCGGGTTCACCCACTTCGGCCTCATGCCCTTTGGGTTTATGTTTGGCGGGTTGATGGGATTGATCCCGTTGGCGCTGCTGGCCCTGGTCTTCTACGCCGTGTATTTGATCGGCAAAAACTCTGTGAAGCCAGCTGCCGTAGCCGCCACAGCCGCGCCGAACATTGCGATACATGCCTGCGCAAAATGCGGTTCAATGGTTCAGGACGATTGGAAGTTCTGCTCGAACTGCGGCAAAAAACAGTAAACGATTAATCAACACAAAAAGGATGGAGACTTATGGTCTTCATCCTTTTTGTTTAAATCGTTTTGTGGCAAACCAGGCCCTTCAAATATGTCCCCTCCGGAAAATTCAGCGAGACCGGATGATCGGCAGTCGTTCCATTTATTCACCTCTCATTTCTTTGCAATCCACAAGCAGTGAAAAATTCGGATCGCAGCGTCGGATCGTCGGCGTAATAACCGCGCCAGACTGTAGTGCGCGTCATCGATGCGTTTTCCCGCACGCCGCGCATCTCCATGCATAGATGATGAGCTTCAAGAAAAACGGCCACGCCGTGCGGATGAAGTATGGTTTCCAACGTGTCTGCGATCTGCTGGCCGATCCGTTCCTGCACCGCAAAACGCTTGGAGAAGATCCGAACCAGGCGGGTCAGTTTGGAAATGCCGATGATATTTTCATGGGCAATGTATCCAACATAGGCCATCCCATAGAAGGGTAAAGCATGATGTTCACAAAGCGCAAAGAAAGGGATTGGCCCCTCGACAACCTGACTTAGGCGGCAGTCAGGATCGCCGCGGCATTCCGTATCGAAGACCCGCAGAAGTTTGGGATCTCCATCGTAACCTTCCGTCGCGTCAAAGAGTGCCTTGATAAAACGACGAGGTGTATCTTTTGTCGACAGCATGTTCAAATCGAGGCCGAACGCGGAAAAGATTTCTGCCGCATAACCTTCGAACTTGTGGAACTGCTCATCCGATATCTGGCGCATCTGCAACTTCATCGTCGCAAGATATTCGGCATCATCGGGATCATCGTGAATGTTCATGGTTGTTTTCTACTTCCTCATAATTTTTGCGAGATGCCTGCATAAACCGAGTTTCGTTATGCAGGAGATTATTCAGCTTTTATTCTTCCCTTCAAATCTTCCATTTTGAACTGGACATCTTTTTGCATCAAAGCCGTCGCCTCTTTCAACTTATCCCACACATTCCACAACAACACGCCGCGTAAACGTCCGCCATCCAGATAATAGATTACACCCTTTTGGAAAGGCTCCTGCCAATCGACGAAGGTTTCCAGCTTACTGCTCAACTCTCCCACTGCCTCATAGCCCAATTCAAACAAGTCGGAATAAAAATATGGCGCGTGAGTGTACGCCTCGTCCGCGCCCGCCATATTGCGCCCGGCCTGCTTGCCCATTTTCAGCGCGTTATCTTCATGCTCCACGCGAATTGACCTGCCCAATATTTTATGCGGGAACATCGCCACGTCGCCCGCCGCGAAAACATCCGGCGCGGAGGTGCGCTGATGATCGTCCACGACGATGCCATTCTCGACTTTGATTCCGGCAAACTTCGCCAGCTCGACATTTGGGCGGAGTCCGAGTCCGGCCACGATGCCATCTACCTGAAACTCGCGCCTGCCTCGGGTTCGGACCGTGAAGCGGCTCCCGTTTTTCTCAACGGCGCTGACTGCGTCTGCGGGTACCACATCCACGCCCTTCTTGCGATAAAAGTTGGTCAGGAATTCCGCTAGCTCAGGCGGATAAATATTTTCGCCAATCGAATTTCCGAGAAAGACCATCGCGACCTGTTTGCCCTGCGTCGAAAGTGCCGCGGCGATTTCAGAACCAATGAAGCCCGCGCCGATGACCAGAAAGTTCTGTCCAGTCTCGACCAGCGCGCGCAGACGTTGATAATCGCGCAGTGTGCGGAAGTAAATAATCTCGTCGCCACCAAACGGCAAACGGATGGGCGATCCACCGGTGGCAAGCAAAAGTTTATCGTAGCTGTATTCGTCGACTTGATCGTCGCGCAATCGTTTTGACTTTGGATCGAGTTCGGTGACTTGTCTTCCGAGATGAAAATCGACGTTCAATTTATCGGTACCGCGCCAGACTTTCTCGAACGGGCGTCCTTTCCACATCCCCTTTGAAAGCGGAGGCCGCGCATACGGCATATCGGGTTCGTTGCCAACCATGCCAATCGTGCCGTCCGCATCGAGTTCACGGATGCCGCGCACTGCGGCGTCCGCGGTCATGCCACTGCCAACGATCAAATACCTGTAATGTTTCATTGTGCCATCCTTTGTCTCCGTATTAGACGATTGAATGACTTAAAAAATTTCTTGGGATCAACCGGCTCTATTACAAACCAGCCCCTTCAAATAAGTCCCCTCCGGAAAATTCAGCGAGACCGGATGATCGGCGGCCTGCGAAAGATGTTCAACGATCTGCGCCTCCGCATTTGCATCCAGCGCCGCGCCGGCCACGATTTTTTGGAAAAGGTCCGCGTCCACGCCGCCGGAGCAGGAGAAGGTAAAAAGGATTCCGCCCGGGCGCAATAATTTGAAAGCCAGCAAATTGATATCCTTATAAGCGCGCGCGGCTTTATCAACCTGTGAAGCAGTTGGCGCAAATTTCGGGGGATCAAGAATGATCATGTCGAACGAGCGGCGCTCATCCCGAAATTTTCTCAAACGCTGGAAAACATCCGCTTCGATCCACCCTGGTTGCGTGAGACCGTTTAACAAAACATTCTCACGCCCAAGCCTGAGCGCTTCCGCGGACGAGTCAATCGAGACGACAGATTTTGCTCCGCCCGCCAGCGCGTTGACGGTGAATCCGCCGGTGTAACAAAAGCAATCTAGCACGTCCTCGTCATTCGCCAATTCGCGCACCCGCTGACGATTGGCGCGCTGGTCAAGATAAAAGCCGGTCTTATGACCTTCAGCAAAGTTGACGTTAAATTTCAGACCGTGTTCGGTGATCGTGATTTGAGAATCAGGAATCGTGCCGCGCAAAATTCCAATGCGCGATTCAAGCCCTTCGAGTTTGCGCACGTCGGCATCTGAACGCTCATAGATATTTTTCAAACCAGTTTCTTCCAGCAAAATATCGGCGATGGCCTGCTTCCAAAATTCTGAACCAGCCGTCAAGGATTGAAGGACAAGCACATCGCCGTAACGGTCAACGATCAGGCCGGGCAGACCGTCTGATTCGGCGTGGATGAGGCGGATAGCATCGGTGTCATGTTTCAAGTTCCAAGTGTCACGCGAGTGAATTGCAGATTTGATTCGCTTGCGAAAAAAAACCGCGTCAACGGGTTCATCGTTGAACGTCCAAACGCGGGCGCGGATTTGCGAGGTGGGCGAATATGCGGCACGCGCAAGGAAGTCGCCGTTAAACGAGAGCACGTCCACCGTCGCGCCCGAAGCGGAGTCTTTATCCACGCGTTCGACCGCGCCGGAAAATATCCACGGATGGCGGCGAAGCAGGGATTTTTCACGTCCGGATTTGAGGGTGATAGATGACATGGCGTGACAGGCTGATAATCCAGATCGACTTCACTTTACCGAATAATCCCAATCTGTTTTCCGGCCGTGGCGATGACATCCATCGCGCGTTGGATTTCTTCGGGTTCATGCGCGGCAGTGACCGTCGCACGCAGGCGCGCCTGGCCTTCGGGCACGGCGGGTGAGACCACCGGCAAAACGAAGACGTCATGATGCTGCGCTTCGCGCGTCATCATGAAGGCATTCTTGTCCGTGCCACACAGCACGGGGACGATGGCGGTCGTGGTCAGGCCGGTATCGAAGCCGTAAGATTTGAGTCCGTTGATGAACTGCTCGCCATTCCTGCGCAGCTTATCAACACGCCAGGGTTCATCCAAAATCACTTTGAAAGCTTCATTGGCCGCCGCGGCTTGCGCAGGTGGAATGGCCGCTGAAAAAATATAGGCGCGGCTGGCATGACGGAAATAATTGATCAATTCCTTTTTACCCGCCACATATCCGCCCACGGACGGGATGGTCTTACTTAACGTTCCCATCTTGATATCAACCACATCCTCGAGACCGAAATGTTCCTCGATGCCGCGTCCGGTTTTGCCGAGCACACCGATCGAATGGGCTTCGTCCATCATCAAATACGCGCCGTACTTCCTGCAAACTTCGACCATCTTCGGCAGGTCGATCACATCGCCGTCCATCGAGAAGACGGCGTCAGCGATGACCAGTTTCGAGACGCCATCAGGAATTTGTTGGAGTCGTTTCGCCAAATCATCCATGTCATTATGTTTGAAGCGGCGGAACTCCGCACCGGACATCAGGCACCCGTCCACGATGGAGGCGTGATTGAGTTTATCGGACAAAACGTAATCACCGCGTCCCATCAAGGTCGAGACGACGGTCAGGTTGGTAACATATCCGGATGTATAAGTGATCGCAGATTCGGCGTGCTTGAAGTGTGCAATGGTTTCTTCGAGTTCGTCATGAATGGTCAGCGTACCAGCCAGTGTGCGGACGCCGTTCGTGCCGGTGCCGAATTTATTAACGGCTTTCTTGGCAGCTTTATTAATGCGCGGATGGCCGATCAAACCAAGATATCCATACGAGGCATACATGCCCATCTCACGTCCATGCACCAGCACTTTGGCTCCGGCGCGGATCTCTTGGATGGGTTGATTATAAAAATACAGATCATTTTCCTTGAGCATCGCAACGCGCTCGCTGAAGGCCTGGATGCGTCGCGAGACGGCATCATCTTTATCGAAATTCATATTTGACTCCTGAAGAACAACTGGCTTGAAGTGTAGCCGAGGCAGGGACAACTGTCAAACTGGTTCAAGTACCACGATGGGGATGTGCCGCGTCGTCATCTTTTGATAATCCAAATATGGCGGGTTACGTTCCGTGGCGAACTTCCACATCGCTTCATATTCCGAACCCTGAACTTCGCGCGCCAGCACCGAAACTTTTTCGCCTCTGACATCTATCTCGGCGCGTGGCTGACTGATGATATTGAAATACCAATCGGCGTTCTTGTCCTTGCCCCAATTCGATGCGACGATCAGATACTTGCCTTCATAATCGAAATAGGCAATAGGGATGGCGCGCTCCAGTCCCGACTTGCGCCCGATGGTGTGTAGAATCAAAATGGTCTGCGTGCCGAGTTTGCTCCCGATCCGTCCGCGGCTGGTGTGGATGAGGAAGGAGTTGATGGACATAAAGAGGCGGATGAAAAAGTCTTTCATAGCGATTCTTTTCTGCGATTTCTATCAGAAAACATTTGTAGGATACAAATACAGGAAAAGTGTTCGTGAAGGAACACAAAAATCCTGTATACTTGTGATATCCAATCCGGAGATTAACGGGATTAAAATTATGGTGTGGAAAAACAATCAAGAGCCATTTGTTCCAATTGTACAACCAGTTTCGGTCAGAAGCCCCATGTCAAGTGGGCGCAAGGCCATCCATTGTTTGGTTTGAAACCTGCTCCTGGTTAAATAACGCTTAACAAAGACACATCTTGTTCTAAGCTTGTCAGTGTAAGATTTCGCTCGCTACCTGGAGGCAAAATGAAAAAATTCACCTTTGTAATACTTATGTTCATCTCTGCTCTAATGCTGTCGTCCTGCTCTTTGGGAATAAGGAAAATGCTTGGCATGGCTCCGACCGCTCAGCCGGCCAAAGTCAAAGCGACTAAACCGGCATCCAACGCAAACGCCGTCAGCATCACAAGCGCGAACTTCACGCCGCACAATTTGGATGTAGCCGCTGGCACAACTGTCAGCTGGACCAACAACGACACCGCGCCGCACTCCGTTACGTCGGATAAGGCTGGCATCTTCGATAGTGGTCCCATTAATCCCGGGGCCTCGTTCACTTTCACCTTTGCTCAAGCTGGCACATTTCCGTACCATTCAACTGGCGAAGCCAACATTCTCTCAGGCACGATTATTGTGAAATAGTGAACTCAAAATCGTCTCTCAAAATTGGAGAGACGATTTTTTTATTGGCATTCAGGATGATAAAATATATGTATGGGAATTCTTTATCTCGTTGCCACGCCGATCGGCAACCTCGAGGACATGTCGCCGCGCGCGATTCGTATTTTGCGTGAGGCTAGTCTCATCGCCGCCGAAGACACACGTCACACGGGGATTTTGCTCAAGCACTTCGACATTTCCACTCCCGCCACAAGTTATTTTGAACATAATAAATTGACCAAATTGGATTCCATCATTGCCAAATTGCGGGACGGCGATGTGGCTTTGGTTTCGGATGCAGGCACACCGGCAATTAATGATCCTGGCTATGAATTGGTCAGGGCCGCGCTCGCTTCCGGCTTCGACGTCAAACCGGTTCCCGGACCCTCGGCCCCCATCGCCGCCCTGACCGTCTCCGGTCTGCCAACAGACGCGTTCCTTTATCTGGGCTATTTGCCATACAAGGCAGGCGAACGTCGCAAAACTTTGGAGCAGATTGCAAACCTGCCCTACACGCTGATCTTTTTAGAGTCGCCTCACCGCGTAATTGAATCGCTCGAGGATATTTTGTCCACGCTCGGAGATCGCTGCATTTGTGTCGGACGTGAAATGACCAAGATGTTCGAGGAGTATTGGCGTGGACAGGTCAGCGGCGCACTGGAACATTTTTCATCCCAGCCCGTGCGCGGAGAATTTACGCTGGTGGTTGAAGGAAAGACAAAAGAAGCAAATGAAAAGTGGGCGGAAGAGCAATTATTGAAGGCAATTAAAAAAGAATTGAAGAGCAAAAAATCTGCAAAAGAAATTTCTGCCGAACTGGCGAAACAAAGCGGCTGGCCGAAACGAGATGTGTATAAAAAAGTGACCGAAAGTCATTCCTAGTTTGCTATAATCAAGACATGAACAAGATCAAAATCAAAGTGCCGCGCAAGGAATTGGCTGAATTCTGCCGAAAGAATCACATCCGAAAGCTGGCTTTTTTCGGCTCGGTATTGCGCGATGACTTTGGTCCAGACAGCGATATTGATATTTTGGTCGAGTTCGAATCGGGGAAGATGCCGGGATTCGCGTTTTTTACCCTGCAAGAGGAATTGACTAAAATCTTTGGTCGCAAGGTGGACTTGAACACAGTTGGTTTCTTGAGCAAGTATTTTAGGGATGAGGTTGTTCGCGAGGCAAAGGTTGAATATGTCGAGGCGTGATGTAAATGTTTTTTTACAACACATGCTTGAACATGCTCAAAAAGCAGTTGAACTTTCGCAGAATCGAAAGAGAAGCAATCTTGATGAAGACCTTATCTTTAATTTAGCTTTGACCCGCCTGATTGAAATAATTGGAGAGGCCGCCAATCGCGTCCCAGAGGAGTTTCAAAAATTCACTCTGAAATTCCATGGATGGAAATCATTGGAATGCGAAACCGATTGATCCACGGCTACGATGAAGTGGATTTCAATTTTCTGTGGAGCGTTGTTCAAAATGACCTGCCAACATTGATCGCACAGTTGGAGAATATTCTTTGAGAGTTTGGAGCCTTCCATGACTGAAACAACTGAAACCAAGAAACCCGAAGAAGAGAAGAAAGACGAGAAGAAGGAAGAAAAACCAAAGGCCGTTGATAAACTGGTCGAGACCAAACACTCGATCAAGATCGGCGGCGAAGAAATTAAATACGCCGTCATCACCGGGACGCTGGTGATGAAGGAAGAGACTCCCGACCGAGACAAAGAGTCGGAGGGTGAGAAGCCGCGCGCCCAGGTTTTCTTTGCGGCCTACACCAAAGATGATGTGGAAGATAAATCCAAACGCCCGCTGACGTTTTCCTTTAACGGCGGCCCCGGCTCCGCATCCGTGTGGATGCATCTTGGATTGCTCGGTCCGCGCCGCGTGGTCTTGGAAGATGACGGCAGTTTACCAAAGCCGCCCTTCAAATTAACCGATAACGAATATTCCTTGCTCGATGAAACCGACTTGGTTTTCATTGACCCAATGAGCACTGGTTACAGTCGTCCGGTGGAGGGAGAGAAACCCAAAGAGTGGCATGGATTCGGCAAGGACATTCAACTGGTCGGCGACTTTATTCGTTTGTACACCACGCGTTACGCGCGCTGGCTCTCGCCAAAATTTTTAATTGGCGAATCGTATGGCACCACGCGTGCATCCGGCCTCTCCGGTTATCTGCAGGAACGCCACGGACTTTATCTGAATGGCATCATGCTCGTATCTGCCGTGCTGGATTTCACTACACTTGATTTTACTGTCAACAATGAAATGCCTTACGTAATGTATTTGCCCGCTTATGCCGCGGCGGCCTGGTATCACCACAAACTCAAGATTCGCAAACCATTGCAAACGTTGTTAAAAGAAGTGGAACAATTTGCTCTTGGCGAATATGCCAGTGCGTTGCTCAAAGGTGGCACGCTTACCAAAAGCGAGCGTGCAAACATTGTCGAGAAGATGGCGCGTTACACCGGCCTCTCGCCGGAGTTCATTGACCGCAGCAATTTGCGCATCAATGACCAGCATTTCTTCAAGGAACTTTTGCGCGAACGCGGACAGACCATCGGCCGCCTCGACAGCCGCTTCCTTGGCTGCGACCGCATCGGTGTCACAGAAAAACCCGAATACGATCCGCTTCTGACAAATGTTCAAGGGCCATACACCGCCGCGTTCTATGATTACGTCCGCACCGAACTCAAATTTGAAACAGACCTGCCCTATGAAATCCTGAGCAACTTTGTTCATCCATGGTCATATAAAGAATTTGAGGGTCAATTTGTCAATGTCGGCGAAACACTGCGACAAGCCATGACATATAACCCGCATCTCAAAGTTTTTGTCGCCAACGGCTACTTCGATCTCGGCACGCCCTACTTCGCCACTGAATACACTTTCAATCATCTCGGTCTCGACGAAGCCATACGCAAAAATGTCAGCATGGGTTATTACGAAGCCGGTCACATGATGTACATTCATTTGCCGTCGCTGGCTGAGCTCAAAACCGATCTTGCTGATTTCATTCAGGGCGCAAGCTGATATGTTTCTCGACGAACTCGACCGCTTCAAACAACTTGATAGCCAAAACATGTTGGCCGAAATTGACGGCCTGCCTGATCAATTAAAATCCGCATGGGATTTGGGACTGACTCAATCATTGCCCGAGGTTAAAGACATCCAACGCGTGGTCATTGCGGGCATGGGTGACTCAGCGCTCGGCGCGGACCTGTTAGCGGCTCTCGTTTCATCGACCTGTTCCGTGCCTGTGATCGTTCACCGCGATTACGGCCTGCCAGCCTTTGCGCGTGGCAAGCAGACTCTTCTCATCGCATCATCTCATTCCGGGGACACTGAAGAGACTCTTGATTCATTCGACACCGCCGTCAAAAAGGATTGTGCCACTGTCGTGATTTCCACCGGCGGAGAACTTGTCAAACACGCCAAAGCCAAAAATATTCCGGCGTGGATTTTTAATCACAAAGGTCAGCCGCGCGCTGCGCTTGGATTTTCCTTCGGCCTGCTTCTGGCTTTGTTTACGCGATTAAATCTCATCCCCGATCCATCCAAAGATGTGGACGAAGCCGTCAGCGCCATGAAAAAATCGCAGGAAAAGATCCGCGCTGAAATTCCCGCTGCGTTGAATCCGGCCAAGCGATACGCCGGTCAATTGATGGGACGCTGGGTGACATTTTTCGCGGCGGGGATTCTCGCGCCTGTCGCGCGCAGATTCAAATATCAGATCAATGAAATCTCGAAAGCTGGAGCCAACTTCGAGGTCCTGCCCGAGGCGGATCACAATACGCTGGCCGCGACAATCCATCCCGAAGAAGTCCTGATGCCGCACACGATGAACTTGTTCCTGCGTGCGCCCGCCAATCACCGCCAGAATCGTCAACGCATTGACCTGACGAAGCAGGCTTTCATGCTCGAAGGCCTGAATACGGATTTTCTCGACGCACGCGGCGAGTCGCCCTTGGCGCAAATGTGGACGATGATCCTGTTCGGCGATTACATGGCGTATTATCTGGCGATGGCCTACGGCGTGAACCCAACGCCGGTGGATGCGATTGAAAATTTCAAGAAAGCGATGAAGGAATAGACCATAGACGATGGACTAAAGACTGCGGACACACCTCGCAGTCTTTTTGTTTGTGCCCAAAGATTTAACGGAAAGCCGCAAGGACGCAAAAAACAATAAATGCTTTGCGCCTCAGCGCCTTTGCGTTGATTTTTTTCCGCGCTGAACAGTCAAGACAAAATCCTTCGGCAGAGCATTCGGCCAGCTGGATGGAAATGAGAGAGTTATAATCTCTATGTAAACATCGATCGTATCTTCGCAAAAAGATACTCGTCTTTCTTCTTTCTGCTTTCCGCAAGAAAGGAGAAAGAAGAAAGATTTTTTAATCCATGCGCGTTATCGGCACAGCAGGCCACGTAGACCATGGCAAGTCCACACTCATCGCCGCGCTCACCGGCACACATCCCGACCGTTTGAAAGAAGAGCAGGAGCGCGAGATGACCATTGATCTCGGCTTCGGCTGGCTCACTTTGCCGGATGGTGAAGAGATCGGCATCGTGGATGTGCCTGGTCATCGCGACTTCATCGCGAACATGCTGGCAGGTGTGGGCGGTATTGATGCCGCCCTGCTGGTCATCGCCGCTGACGAAGGCGTGATGCCGCAAACAAAAGAACATCTTGCCATCCTGGATCTGCTTCAGATCCCTGCCGGAATAATCGTCCTGACCAAGATCGATCTCATCCCGGATAATGACTGGCTCGACTTAATTGAATCAGACGTGCGGACAGCGGTCAAAGAAACCGTCATGCAAGACGCGCCCATCGTCCGCGTCTCGGCCCGGACCCGAAGCGGACTCGACAAACTGACAGCGACTCTCGTCGAAATCCTGTACAACAAACCCGCGCGCCTCGACCTCGGACGCCCGCGCCTGCCCATTGACCGCGTCTTCACCATGAGCGGATTCGGCGCGGTGGTCACTGGCACGCTGAGCGACGGCCACATCTCGGTCGGTGATGAAGTTGAAATTTTGCCAAGCGGTTTAACGGGCCGCGTGCGCGGACTCCA
>JAJYOH010000043.1 GCA_021796315.1 Chloroflexota bacterium | reverse complement strand
CGCGGCGGGCCGCGTGCGCCGTTCTTTTATCTGCAGGCTGGACGCGCCCGCATTTTCGCCGGGCAAATCCCGGCAGGCATGGCTCATCTTAAATATGGACTGAATTTTTTTGCGAGACGCAACCAACCCGGCAAAATTTTCAACCAGGGCAATCGCATCGTCGGCGAATTAAATCAGCGCGGCTTGACCACAGAAGCTGGACAGATCACCGACCTGATGAAGAGTCTTCTGCCCGCCTTCAACGCTGCAAGCGAATCTGGTCGCAACCAGAAAGCCGCGCTTCCCACGCATTGCCCCGGCTGCGGCGCGCCCGTCCGCCCGGATGAAGTGGACTGGCTGGACGACATCACCGCTGAGTGCGCCTTCTGCGGAAGCCCGGTGCGGGGAAATTAAGTTGCTCCAGCCGCCGTCCTCGGCGGCGAGGACGCCACCGAGCGAATATAAAGATGGGAATCACCGAAGAATTCATCACCAAAAAATTACACGAGGCCATTAAAGCCGCCGGTCCATCTTCGGACGGCTACGCCGAGATCGACTTGAACGATGAAACGCGTTTGAAATGTGCCGCCGTTTTGGTTCCGCTGGCGTGGCAGGGTGACGAGTGGCACTTGTTGTTCACGCGTCGCACTGACAGTGTTGAAAGCCACAAGGGACAGGTCTCCTTCCCCGGCGGTGCATGTGACGAAGGCGAGTCCACGCCGGAAGAAACTGCCTTGCGCGAGGCGGAAGAAGAAATTGGGCTTCAACCAAACAATGTCCGCGTGCTGGGACGCCTGGCAAACATGATCACCATCACCAGTTTCCGCATCACACCGGTGGTGGGCGTGATTCCGTGGCCGACAGTTTTCCGCGTCGGAGAACACGAAGTGGCGCGCGTGTTCACCATTCCGCTTTTATGGCTGGCCGATAAACGTCACCGCTGGGAATTCAACATGTTTGGAAGAAACAGAACTTTGATCGCGTATCATCCCTACGATGGCGAATTGCTGTGGGGCGCGACAGCCAGAATGACGGTGGATTTATTGAGAGTGTTGGATTTATAAATTGTCTGAGATTGCCACGCCGCAAAAAGCGCGGCTCGCAACAACATCATCAAACAAAAACTCCCCGCCAAAATTGGCGGGGAGTTCGCTTACACTTTGAAGACTATTTCTTCTTCTCGGTCTTTTCGCCTTCGGCGGCTTCTTCTTCCTTCTTGCCGCGCTCGACAGACAGGCCAGGTTCGGCAGCTTCGGCAACAACCGCACCCTCAACAGGAGCAGCCACAGCTTCGACTTCGATCTTGGCGTAGGTGGCATTGACGATCATATTATCGGCATCGTCCAAAATGCGGACCTTGTCACCCAGCGAAATATCGCGCACGTGAATGCTATCGCCAACTTTGACGAGCGGTGAAATATCAACAACGATGCGATCCGGCAGATCGGCGGGCAAACATTCCACCGACAGGGTATGCATACCGGTGACCAGCACCGCATCGAAATCCTTGACAGCCAGCGACAAGCCAGTCAACTCGATGCTGACCTCGGCGCGCAGTTTCTCGGTCAACGAAACAGCCAGGAAATCAACGTGGGTCAGAACACCCTTGATATAGTTGCGTTGTTTCTCGCGTACCAGCGCCGGATATTCCCTGCCATCCACATCAATCGTGACCAGGCTGGACGAGGTTACTTTTGCCAACGCAGTATTTGCGCTTTTGGCATCCAGCGAAACGTTGATCGGCTCTGTGTGACGACCATAGATCACGGCGGGCAATAACCCGGCGCGGCGTAAGGCCTTGACCTGCTTGCCGACCACATCACGTTTGGATGCTTTTAGAACTACTTTTTCCATCTTATCTCCTCGAGCGCCTCTCACTCTTCGACTTGCTCAGAGTTACCTTCGCTCTATAGAATGAATTTCTGCAAAGCGACAAACGTCGCTGAACATTCAAAAAAACTTCCAAACACAAAGTACACGAAGATCACGAAGGTCACGAAGGAAAAGCAACTTCAAGATTTTTTCTTCCCCTTTGTGTACTTGGTGTCCTTTGTGTTTAATTCTTTAATCGCGGTGGAACAACATGCGTCCCAGCAGAAGCATCAGGCCGGCAAACAAGCCGCCGACCAGGCCCATCAGCAAAGCGCTGCGCGAGTCCAACATCGTGTGGACTTCACCTTCAACGCGATTGCCAAACAGGACAATTGCCTCGATCCGCTCACCACGGACCTCACGAGCGGCCACCAGGCCCGCATACGTGTTTCCAAAATTAGCCGAACCTGCCAACACCGCACCTGCCGCCCCATTCACATTGACCGTCTCAGCGCGGATGGCGGCCACACCGCTATTCGTCAAAGAAACATCCTGCGCGTTCAACAATGCAATCGCGCTTTCATGCGAAGTAACGGTCACGGCTTTTACGTTGGCCGCCGCGCTCATGTTCAATTCCGCTTCGTCGGTATCGATCTCTGCCGCGCTGCTTTGATGCATCCGCACCAGCTCGGCCTGGATCAAGTCCGCGCTGGATTGCGACAGGTTGGTCACCTGCGGCAGATTGGGATCGGAGTCAAACGTCGAAACGGAGTCAGGCATATCGGTCCAAAAAGAAGCGGACTGCATTTTAGCCGGGCAAAGGGCTTTCGTCAAGTGAACAGGTATAATTCGCCCATCTTTTTACAACGAGCAGACATGAAAAAATATTTGTATTTCACGGTTTTTATCTCCGGCATGACCACGCTGGCCGCCGAACTTTCGGCCTCGCGCCTGATCGGAAATGTTTTCGGGACCAGCAATTTGGTGTGGGCCAGCATCATCGGATTGATCTTGATCTACCTCACGGTCGGATATTTTCTCGGCGGTCGCTGGGCGGACCGTTGGCCGGACTCAGCCTCGATGTTCCGGATCCTGGCCTGGGGCGCGTTCACGTTGGGAGTCGTTCCATTTATTACCAACCCGGTTTTGAAATTTGCGGCCAAGGCTTTTGAAGGTTTGAATGTGGCAGTGTTGCTCGGCTCGTTTGCGGCAGTGCTGATTTTGTTCAGCATCCCGGTCACTCTGCTCGGAACGATTTCGCCGTTCGCCATCCGCCTGATGGTGGATGACCCGAAAAGCGCGGGCGTAACTTCAGGAACGATTTATGGAGTGTCCACGCTCGGCTCCTTCATCGGGACATTTTTACCGGTGCTTGTGACCATCCCAACCATCGGCACACGCAATACATTTTTAGTTTTCAGTTTGCTTTTACTTTTTGTGGCGCTGGCCGGGCTTGGAAAATTTGGCTCGCGCAAACTTCTCATTCAACATTTGTGGATGCCGGTTGTGCTGGCACTGTTGGCCTTGTTCACAGCGGGGCAATCACTGAAAAACGATACCGGGCAAATTTATGAAACTGAGTCGGCCTACAACTATATTCAGGTTCAGCAGATTAATGGCTACACACTCCTGCGATTGAACGATGGCGAGGGCATTCACTCGATCTATAATCCAAACACTTTAAATTATGGCGGACCGTGGGAACAATTTTTGGTCGGGCCATATTTTTATGCCAACATGCAGCCGTCACAAATCAAACGCATGGCAATTGTCGGCCTGGCCGCCGGGACTGCCGCGCGCCAAGCCACGGCCGTTTACGGACCGATCCCGATTGACGGTTATGAGCTTGATCCAAAGATCATCGAAGTCGGGAAAAAATATTTCGGCGAAGACCTGCCCAATTTAATTGTCCACATCGGCGACGGGCGCTGGAATCTCAGCCAGAGCTTATACAAGTATGACATCATTGCCGTGGATGCCTATCGTCCGCCGTATATTCCTCCGCACATGACCACGGTCGAGTTTTATCAAATCTGTTTCGATCACCTGACCGATACCGGCGTGCTGGCGATCAATGTTGGCAGCGTCCCCGGCGACCGCAGATTGATCAACGGGCTGGCAACCACGATGGCGACTATTTTCCCATCCATTCACATCATGGATATTCCCGGCACGTTGAACACCATGATCTTCGCCACCAAGCAGCCGACCACTGCCGATAATTTTGCGACCAACCTCTACCGCTTCTCTCAACGCACAGACATTCATCCGCTTTTGCTGACGGCCATGCAAACCACGTTCGCCAACCTGAAACCCGGCTACGAGACCACACAGGTCTTCACCGATGATCGCGCGCCGATCGAATGGATCGTCAACGACATGGTCATCCGCTTTGCGTTGAGCGGCAAGTTGAGCGGAATAAAACAATAAATTTGCTAGTCGAGTAGGCAGCGGGATTTCGATACGGCCTTCGGCCTACTCAATCACCACTGCCGTATCGAGACCCAGATGGAAAATTATGAACAAACTCTCCCCCATCCTTTCCTGGTTCATCACAATTTTGACTCCATTAATTCTCATCGGTCTCGGTGTGCGGCTTTTGATGACTCCGATTTTTCCGAACATCGAATATCGGTTGCCCTGGTTCCCGAAAGATGATTATGGTTTTACCACTGCTGACCGCCTGCATTGGGGACCAATGGGCATTGATTATTTATTGAACAACGCTGATATTTCCTACCTCGGCGATTTAAAATTTCCAGATGGTTCGCCGCTTTTCAACGAACGCGAGTTGAGTCACATGCACGATGTCAAAGGCGTGATGCAGGGCTTCCTGAATATTTGGTATCTGACTCTTGCCATCATAATCCTGCTCGGAGTGTGGGCGTGGCGAAAGGATTGGCTGGCCGCTTTCCGTCAGGGGTTGATGCGCGGCGGATGGCTGACACTGGTCCTGGCATTCACCATCGGCGTCATCGCAACGCTTGGCGCGAGCGGCAACGGCGACATGTTCTGGACATTCTTCGAAGACTTCCACGGTTTGTTTTTCAAAGGCGATACATGGCTGTTCCCATATTCGGACACGTTGATTCGTTTGTATCCGCTTCAATTCTGGCAGGATGCGGTTTTATACATCGGTATCATCGCCGCCGTTGGCGCGCTCGGTCTCGCATTTGGGTTGAAGCCGCGACATGTAAAACCATGATGGTTCGGACTACAAAACCATGATGGTTCGAACTGCAAAACCATGATGTATAATCGCAATCGAGGAGCCCTTAATGTCTGACACTTCATCTTTGGAAAATCGCATCGCCCTCGTGACCGGGGCCGGGCGCGGCATTGGACGCGCCATCGCGCTCGAACTTTCGCGGCGCGGCGCGTCTGTTGTTTTGAATTACAACAAATCCGCCGAGGCCGCTGAATCTTTGTCGGCTGAAATCCAGGCCGCAGGCGGAAAGGCCGCCATCTTTCAAGCGGACGTTTCCAACTTCAAGCAGGCGCAAGACCTCGTGAAATTTGCGGTGGACACGTTCGGTGATCTGCATATTCTCGTCAATAACGCAGGCATTACGCGCGACACTCTGATCATGATGATGTCTGAAGAAGATTGGGACGCGGTCATCAACACAAACTTAAAGAGCACATTCAATTGCTCGAAGGCCGCCGTCAAACACATGATGCGAAAACGCTACGGACGCATCATCAACATCGCATCGGTGGCCGGACAAATGGGCAACCCCGGACAAACCAATTATTCATCGTCCAAGGCCGGGCAGATCGGATTCACCAAATCACTGGCGCGTGAAATCGCGGCGCGCAATATCACGGTCAATGCCATCGCCCCCGGTTTTGTGGACACAGAAATTCTGGATGCCATGTCGCCCGAAACGTTGGAAGCCATGCTCAAGATGGTCCCGCTCGGACGCAAAGGCAAGCCGGAAGAGATCGCCTACGCCGCGGCGTTCCTCGCCTCTGACCAGGCCGCGTACATCACAGGTCAGGTTCTGGGCGTGGATGGCGGCATGGCAATGATGTAACTACGTCATTGCGAGATGTGTTCTTCCATCGAAGCAATCCCGCCTTATTAAGTCTATGGAAATTGCTTCGCACACTTGCCCTGCGTGCAAGTGCAGGGAGAATCGCCCGCACGTGTGCCTGCCTGTCCTGGTGATCTTCCAGGGCGGCTCAGTGCAGGCAATGACAGGAGAGAAACTATGACAGACTACAATCGTCCCCCCGGCAAGACCACCGTCGCACCCGAAGTGCTGACCAGCATCGCGCGCATGGCCGCCTTGGGCGTGCCCGGCGTCAGAGGGCTGGCATCCGTTTCCGGCGGAGTCAACCGCATTTTCCGGCGCGGCGCGAATGACGGCGTGCAGATCAACATCCACGAAAATACGGTTTCCGCTGATATCTATCTCATCTTAAAAGAAGATGTCAACATCCGTGAAGTCAGCCGCAATGTGCAGCACGGTGTGGCGCGCGCCATTCAGGAAATGGTCGGCATGGATGTGGCACAGATCGATATTCACATCGAAGATATTGAATACGAGGAAACCGAGGCTTAATCCTTATGAAGTCCCGCACCAGGGCGCGTAGTATCGCCCTGCAAGTACTTTACGAAATTGATATCGCGAACCACCCTCCAGCCGATATTTTGAATCAACGGCTGGAGGAAACTCCGCTCACGGATGACCTGGCAGATTTCTCCCGCCAGATCGTCTTCGGTGTTCTCCCCCTCGCAACTGAACTCGATCAAATCATCGCCAAATACGCGCCCGAATGGCCGCTCGACCAGATCGCGGCCATCGACCGTAATATTTTGCGCGTCGCCTGCTGGGAATTCGCCGTGCAGTGCGAGACGCCCGTCAAGGTTGCCATCAACGAAGCAGTGGAACTGGCAAAAATGTACGGCTCAGACAGCGCACCGCGTTTTATTAACGGCGTGCTGGGCAGCCTGGTCGAACATCAAAACGAAATCAAACAGCATCTCCACTTTATAACGAAAGAAAAATAAAAATGGAAATATTAGGCATCGGCCCATCCGAGCTTTTCTTTATCGTAGTGATCGCCCTGATCCTGCTTGGGCCAAAAGATATGCAAAAAGCCGGGCGCACTCTCGGCAAATGGCTGAGACAAGTCGTCACGTCGGACGGTTGGAAACTCTTTCAACAAACCTCGCGCGAGATCCAGAACCTTCCAACGCGGCTTATGCGCGAAGCGTCGCTGGATGAATTGAACAAGGATATCAAGAACATTCAAAAAGACGTGAACTCATCGGTCAATGCAATGCAGAAAGATCTTCGTTCGATCCAACCCATCCCTGTCGGGAATCCGCAACCGCCTCAAAACAACGACCCAAAACGGCCCGCCGTTTCTGAACCTGATGACACAGTTCTGCCTTCTCCTCCTCCACCTTCAACGCCATCCTCCAATGACGAGGTAAAGAATGGGTAGGTTCTTCAAACGCCTCGGGCGTTCCATCGTTTTCATCATCACGACCATTCTGAAAACTTTATGGTGGATCATTCGGCTGCCATTCCGCGTGATATGGTGGTTGATCCAATTGCCGGTACGCGTCCCGCGCTCCGTCCACAAGTTCATGACCGAAGAGCCGGAGGAACATTCACTGGGTGATGTGTTCAGCGACCTGGCACAAAATGGACAGGCGCGCCAGTTATTCTGGGAACAGGTGGATGCCCTGCGCTCCCATCTTCTGCGCGCCGTGCTGGGCCTGACCCTCGGCGTCGCGATATCCGCCTTTTTCACACAACAGATGGTCAACTTCCTTGCCACCCCCATCGGAGGATTGCAGGCGCTGCAAGCCATCGAGGTCACTGAGTCCATCGGCGTATTCATGAAGGTCGCTTTGCTGGGAGGCATTGCGCTTTCATCGCCCTACATTGCCTTTGAGTTGTGGGCCTTTGCCGCGCCGGGACTGCATCCACGCGAAAGAGCCTATGGATTGATCAGCATTCCACTGGCTGTCATCTTTTTCGTCGGCGGCATGGCGTTCACCTATTATTTTTTCCTGCCCAGCGCTTTACAATTCCTGTTGAATTTCCTCGGCATCAAAACCGCCCTTCGTCCCGATTCGTACTTTTCATTTGTGACCGGCTTGATGTTTTGGATCGGCCTTTGTTTTGAATTCCCGCTTGTCATTTATGTGTTGACCTTCCTGGGCCTGGTCAAGCCCCAGCCATTGGCAAGAAACTGGCGCGTTGCGATAATCGTTATTGCCATCGTTGCAGCAGCCATCACCCCCACTGTGGACCCGGTCAACATGGGATTGGTCATGCTGCCCATGATCTTGTTATATTTCATCAGCATCGGATTGAGTTTCATCGCGTATGCCGGCCGTAAAAAATCAGCCGAGGAAAAGCAAGTTAAGGAGGAAGCTGCATGAAGTCCAGGACCCGAAGCGCTCTCACGGTAACTTTATGCCTGTTGGCGTTAATCGGGACGGCCTGCCAACTTTCTTTATTCGAGCCTCCATCCGGCGGTCCCACACAACCATCATCCGATCCGACGACCGTGCCTTCGCCGACGCCTCAACCGCGCGCGCAGACAACGTTCACAATTTCAATCCCTGAACAATTGGCTGCCGGTGAAAGCCTCACACTGAGCATCCTCGATGAAGTCACGGGACTCTCATTCAACGCCGTGAACTATCCGATGCAGGCTAAAGATTCGCTGACCTATACCGCGACCGTTGCGCTTCCGATGAACGCCGTTATCAAGTATCGTTACATCCGCCAAAGCGGCCGTCCGATTCTCGAAGACACCGCCTTGGATGCGCCGATCCGTTACCGGTTGTATTACGTGGCCGGGCCGGGCGAGGTGAAAGATATCGTCGGCAGTTGGGAAGATAAAACGTATGCGCGCCCAACCGGCGGCATTCAGGGACGCGTCTTAAATGCAGATACCGGCTCGCCTGTTCCCAGCTTGATGGTAACCGCGGGCGGCGTGCAATCCATCACCGACTCTGCCGGACGCTTCGATCTTCAGGGACTTCCAACGGGCACCAATAATTTAGTCGTTTACTCGCTCGACGGCACCTACCAGCCTTTCCAGCAAGGCGCCCTGGTGGCGGATAAATTAAATACAACGGTGGACCAGATCAAGGTCAAGGCTTCGCCGCTGGTGCATGTCACCTTCAACGTCAGCGCACCGAACGATATTCAGGGCGCGCCCATCCGCATCGCAGGAAATTTGATCGAGCTGGGCAACACATTCGCGGACATGAAGGGCGGCATGAACACGGTCGCCGACCGAATGCCGATCATGGCGCTTCAACCTGACGGCCATTATCAAATTACGCTCAGTCTGCCGGCCGGCGCGTACATCCAATACAAGTACACACTTGGCGATGGCTTTTGGAATGCCGAACATAAGGCGTCAGGCGGGTTTGAATTGCGCGAGTTCATCGTCCCCGCGCAGGATGTTTTAATACAGGATAAAGTTGTAGCCTGGCAGGCGGGTAACTCTGCGCCCATTCTTTTTGAAGTCACTGTTCCATCGACCACCCAACCCAACGATATTATTTACATTCAATTCAATCCCTACGGCTGGACGGAACCGATCCCGATGTGGCCGCTGGGCAACAACAAATGGGCTTATAAATTATATGGTCCGCTGAATATGCTCGGCACCTTCCATTATCGTTATTGCCGCAACGGACAATGCGGAAGCGCAGACGATCTTGCCACAGCCGGAAATTCGGCCAGGGGCCGTGAGGTTGCCACCAGCCTTATCTCACAGGATATTCAAGACACAGTGGAAAATTGGGCCTGGCTCGATCAAACCGAACCGACCACGCTTGTCGGTTCGGCCATCACCGCGCGCCCAAACGGATTTATGACCGGTGTTGAGTTTCAATCAACCTATCAGCCGAATTGGTCTTATTACAATCCGCAGGCCGTGCAAAATGTTCAGGCGCTGGGAGCCAACTGGCTCATCTACACCCCGAGTTGGACATTCAAACGAATCTCCCCACTTGAATTTGGAACAAATCCCGGCACCGACCCATTCTGGCTTGACACGGCCATCATGGTCAGCCAGGCTCGCAGCGCAAACTTGAACGTGGCGCTCTTCCCCATTCCACACTTCACAACCACAGCCGCGGACCCTTCGACAAGCTCAGGGCAAGCTTTTTGGAAGAATGCCCCGCGCGACGCGGCCTGGTGGCAAACCTGGTTCGACCATTACCGCGCCTTTGCCGTCAATTACGCGGACCTGGCGACTCAATCCGGTTCGCAGGCTGTCATCCTCGGCGGCGACTGGCTCGACCCGGCCCTGCCCGGCGGTTTACTGGCAGACGGCACATCGTCCGGCGTGCCCGCCGATGCTGACGCCCGCTGGAAAGCCATCGTGGCCGAAGTCCGCCAGCATTTCAGCGGAAAAGTTTTGTGGGCCTTGCCGTACACGCCCGGTAAATTCCAAACATCTTTGGTCTTCCTGCAAGACACAGATGGCGTTTATTTATTGTGGAACGCGCCGCTCGCAAATCAGGCAGGCGCCTCCAAAACAGACATGGCCGCGCAAGCCGCCAAACTTCTGGACAACGAAGTCTCGGCTTTGCCTTTGCTGATCAACAAACCGCTCATCATCGCGCTGGCTTATCCATCCGCCAGCGGCGCAGCGACCGGATGCTTAAGCGATGGCAAAGGCGGCTGTCTCGATTGGACGGCTTTGAACCAGCCGAACAATCCTGGCTCAGTGTCACTTGACCTGCAAGCACAATCCGATATTTATGAAGTGATGTTGAATGCCATCAACACGCGCCCGTGGGTTGGCGGCATCGTCACGCGCGGATATTATCCGCCCGCCATGCTGCAGGATAAATCCGCATCCGTGCATGGCAAGCCCGCCGCAGATTTATTGTGGTATTGGTTCCCAAGATTGACAGGCGTGGTAAAGTAATTTGTAGAGGCGGAGCATCGCTCTGCCTTATAGAAGGCGTATAATTTCAATACTGGATTTTGATTATGCCAAGCCACATCAGAAAAATATTGCGCGAACTAAAAAAGGGACTGATCAAAATTTATGGCGACCGGTTGAAAGCGGTGTACCTGTTTGGCTCCTACGCGCGCGGCGATGCCCGCCCGCCCGACTCGGATATCGACGTGATGGTCGTGCTGAAAGGCGAGTTCGACTACTGGGAAACGGACAAACTGTGCTCAGGGTTTGTGGCCGATCTTTCGCTGGAACATGATGTGGTTCTTTCGATCAAGCTTGCATCTGAAACGCAATATGCGCTCAGCAAATTCCCGCTTTATATCAATGTGCGGAAAGAGGGAGTGGCAGTATGATCCCCTCGGAAATTCAGCACTTTTTGAATCTTGCCGAAGAAAGCCATGAGGCCGCGCAGAAGTTGATGGAAGTTGGATCCCCGCGCTTTTCTGTTGCCCAGTCCTATTACACAATGTTTTACCTGGTGGAGGCATTGTTGCTTTCAAAAGGATTAACTTTTTCAAGTCATTCCGCACTGACGGCCGCGTTTGGGAAGGAATTTGCGAAGCCGCACCTGCTTGACCCAAAGTTCCATCGCTATTTGCTTCAAACTCAAAAACGCCGTGAAATTGGGCATTATGGCGGTGAACACGAAGAATTGACAGAGGAACAAGCAAGAGAGTCTTTTCAGTGGGCCAGTGAATTTATCCAAACAGTGAAAGAATATTTTGAAGTGAAATAGCGACTGATGATGTTCGCCGCAGATTTATTGTGGTATTGGTTCCCAAGATTGACGGGGATGGTGAAATAATAATTATAGGGGCGGGACGGTGCAGAGCCGCCAGCGAAGGACACAGACGCGTCTGCGAACGATACATAGCCATCTGTGAAGGATTCAGATGCGTCTGCGGACGATGTAGAACCATCAGCGAAGGGTTCAGACGCGTCTGCGGACGTTGCAGAGCCATCTGCGAAGGATTCAGATGCGTCTGTGGACGACACACAGCCATCTGCAGACGGCATTTCCTACTTCTGCTGGAGTAAAATAAAAATTCATCATCATTCTTCGGGAATAGAAAATGCCAGTTATTGAAGTTCAGCAACTCACCAAAGTCTTCAAGATCCCCAAAAAGGAAATGGGGTTGACGGGAGCCGTCAAAGCCTTGTTCGTGCCGAAGTTTGAGCCAAAGGTCGCCGTGGATCGTGTCAGTTTCCAGATCGATGCAGGCGAGGTAGTTGGTTACATCGGCGTGAACGGCGCGGGAAAATCCACCACGATCAAGATGCTGACCGGCATACTCGTCCCGACCAGCGGAAGCGTGCACGTGCTGGGACGGGATCCACATAAGGAGCGCATCGCCAACGCCCGCGAGATCGGCGTGGTCTTCGGACAACGCACCCAACTCTGGTGGGATCTGGCTTTCATTGAGTCCTTGAATCTGGTTGCAAAAATCTATCAGGTATCCGAGACGCGCTACAAACAATTGCTCGACCAGTTTGCCGAAACACTGGAACTGAAGGAACTATTACACGTCCCCATCCGCAACATGTCACTTGGTCAGAAGATGCGCGCCGAGTTGGCCGCCACGCTCATCCATGAGCCGCGCGTGGTTTACCTCGATGAGCCGACCATCGGCCTGGACTTGATCGTCAAGGAACGCATCCGCGAATTTATCAAGGAACAAAACCGGACGAAGAGCACAACCGTCGTGTTGACAACGCACGACCTCGGCGACATCGAAGAGTTATGCAAGCGCGTCCTCATCATCGACGCGGGGCGGCTCATTTACGATGGGCCGATCGAAACCATCAAGCAGCGCTTCGGCAAATTCCGCGAGATCACCTTCGAGACCATCCACTCGCCAGAACAGGTGACTTTGCCATCCGGCGCGGAAATGACTCTCGTCGAGCCGCGCCGCCTCACGGTCCGCTTTGACCGTACAGCGACCACGGCCAGCCAGGTTGCGGCGGCCTTGATGAATCAGATCGAGGTCAAGGACTTCTCATTGTCCGAACCTGATCTGGCTTCCATCATCAAACAAATCTATAACGGCGCATTGAGCGAGGCGGAATGATCCAATCCATTCGCCGCAACGTATCGATCTACGGCGCCATCGCAGAGACGGCAGCCAAGGCACGCCTGGCTTATAACATGTGGGTCTGGGCTGATTTCGTTGTGACCCTTCTGTCAATGTTCATCTTCGTTTATTTCTGGCGGGCGGTGTACGCAAATACTTCCACGCTCGGCGGGCTGACGGTTACGCAAACCATTAATTATATTTTACTGGTGCGCCTGCTGGCTCCGCTGGTAGAGACGCGCACCATCTATTTCTTCGGGACCATGATCCGCCAGGGACAGATCGCCGTGGAAATGACGCGCCCTCTGGATATGCAGTTACGTCTGTTCGTGCAGTCATTTGCCGAACTAATTACTTTCCTTGCACATCATTTACCGCTGTTTCTGATCGCGTGGTTATTCTTCGGTTTGCAATTGCCCACAAACCCAGGTTTGTGGATCGCGTTTTTTGTTTCGCTGATTCTGGGGCAGGCTGTGATTTTTTTATTCGACTGGATGTTTGCCTGCCTAGCTTTTTATGTGACCGAGACCTGGGGCTTGAGCGTGGTGCGCGTCGGCGTGGGATCGTTCTTCAGCGGCGCGCTGGTGCCGCTGGCGATGATGCCGGGCTGGATGCAAAACCTGGCTGCGGCCATGCCTTTCGCGCAAGCCATGTCGGTACCGGTCTCGTTTTTGAGCGGCATTACTTCACTGGCCGATGCGCCGCGATTGTGGCTGATCCAAATTATTTGGCTGGTCGGATTGCTGATTCTTTCGCGCGTGGTTTTCAATATCGCCGTGCGAAAAGTCACGGTGCAGGGCGGTTGAGATGACCCGTTATCTTTCCCTCTACCGCTACTTCCTCGTCCAGCGCTTCAAAATCCTGATGGAATATCGCCTGAATTTTTTCATCGGTTCAACCTCGACCATGATTTTGCAGGCGGCTTCGTTGGCCGCAGTCTGGGTCGTGATGCGCCAGATCCCATCGTTGAATGGCTGGGGCTTTTATGAAGTGATCCTGATCTATGGATTGCTGACGATGGGCGAATCGATCACGCACATGTTCGCCGATAATCTCTGGACGATCGGCTGGAACTATGTGCGCAGCGGCGACTTCGACCGCTTCCTCGTCCGTCCGATCGACCCGCTCTTCCACCTGCTGGCGGACCGCTTCTGTCACGACGGGATCGGCAACTTCATCACCGGCGCGGTACTGGTGGGAGTTTCACTGCATGAGTTGGGAATCCCACTCACGCCGTTGCATGCGCTTTATCTGATCGTGAGCGTGATCAGCGGCGGCGTGATCTTCATCGCGCTCAATCTCATCACTGCCACAAGCGCCTTCTGGCTGACCGAGTCCATCCCGGTGACGCAGATCGTCTTCAACATGAACGAGTTTGCCAAGTATCCGTTGAACATTTATCACGGCGCAATCCGCATTTTGCTGACGTGGTTGATCCCGTATGGATTTGTTTCATTCTATCCAGCCAGCTATCTACTCGGACGCGACACGGGCCCAATCGTCTGGCTGAGTCCGGTCGTGGCGGCGGTCTTTATTTTCATCGCTTATCGCATCTGGCTATTTGGCCTGCGACACTATTCGGGAACGGGATCGTAAGATGACCAATCTTAAACCCTTCGCAAATTAACGGCGACCCGCTCAAGGTTCCAACAGAGGCGTTCTCTAAAACGTCTCTTTTTGTTTAAGGCCGGGTTTTATCCATCGGTTGTATAATCGTCAAAACTTTCATCTTGGAGGAGCAATGAAAAATTTCTGGAAGTGGCTTGGTCGGGGTTTGATCGCCATTGTCGTTCTTGCATTACTAGCGGGGGCAGGCGGGTTTTATTATTTCAAAAGTTATTTACCAAACACCGTCGCGCCGCAATCCTTCCCGCAGATCGACGGCGAGATTCATCTGCAAGGCCTGGATGGCCCGGTGGACGTCTACCGCGATACGATGGGCATTCCGCACATCTACGCCAGCACCGTCCATGATATGTTCTTCGCGCAGGGCTACGTCCACGCGCAGGACCGCTTCTGGCAAATGGATGCCTGGCGGCACATCGGTTCGGGCACTCTATCCGAAATGTTCGGCAAAGGCCAGACCGATACCGATTCATTTTTGCGAACGTTGGGCTGGAAACAAACCGCCGAAGCCGAGTACGCCGGTCTGGGCACGGAATCAAAAGCCATTCTCGATTCATACACCGATGGCGTTAATGCATATTTGAAAGATCACACCGGCACGGCGCTCAGCCTTGAATATGCCGTGTTGAGTTTGCTCAGTCCCGATTACAAGATCGCGCCGTGGACTCCGGTCAACTCGCTGACGTGGGGCAAAGCCATGGCCTGGGATCTGCGCGGCAACATGGATGAGGAAATCCAACGCGCGGTTTTGCTCAAGACGCTCACGCCGCAGCAGGTCGATCAACTTTATCCGCCCTATCCGTCCGATCATCCGGTCATCGTAAATAAAATTGGTGATGGCGGGACAACCAGCGTTCAACCTGCAAACCCGCAAACATTCAACATTCCAACCGAAGCTCCTACCGCACTTCAACAGAACGCTTCACTCCTGGACCTGGCGCTGGGGCCGAAAGGCGACGGGATTGGTTCCAACTCCTGGGTCGTTTCCGGCAAGCTGACCAACACCGGTCTGCCCATCCTGGCGAACGATCCGCATTTGTCAATTCAAATGCCGTCCATCTGGTATCAGATCGACATGCACTGTTTACCCAAGTCCGATGCCTGTCCGTACGAAATGAGCGGCTTCTCCTTCGCGGGCGTGCCGGGCATCATCATCGGCCACAACGACAAGATCGCCTGGGGCTTCACTAATGTCGGCCCGGACGTGATGGATCTGTTCATCGAAAAAGTTAATCCCGATAATCCCAATCAATACGAAGTGAACGGCAAATGGGTTGACTTCACCACGCGCAAGGAAACCATCAACGTGGTCGGCGGCTCACCGGTGGAAATCACCGTGCGCTCCACGCGGCATGGCCCGGTCATCTCGGATACCTTCGGCCAGTTGGAAGATGTCAATAAATCCAAAGATCCAGCCTTCGTGCCATTCAAAGACAAGGCTGCGCTGGCATTGCCGCAGAATTACGTCATCGCCCTCGAATGGACTGCGCTGACTCCTTCGACGCCATTCGAAGCGATTTGGGGATTCGACAAAGCCCAGAACTGGACCGAGTTCCGCGCCGCTGCCAGCAACTTCCACGTCCCCGCACAGAACTTGGTGTACGCCGACACATCCGGCAACATCGGCTATCAAATGCCGGGCGATGTTCCGATCCGCAAGAACGGGGATGGCCGCTATCCCGTCCCCGGCTGGGACAGCCAATACGATTGGACGGGCTTCATTCCGTTCGATCAACTGCCTTACACATTCAATCCGGCCGAGGGTTATATCGCCACAGCCAATAATCAGGTTCCTCCAGCGGGTTATAAATACCTCGTCACCACCGATTGGGATTATGGTTTCCGCGCCAACCGCATCGTGGATTTGATCAAGAATGCGCCCGGCAAAATTGACATTGCTTACATCCAATCCATGCAGGGCGATATGTTCGACGCCAACGGCCCGGTGTATGTGCCCCTGCTTCAACAGGCAGTCGGGACGCCCAGCGATTCGACGCAAACCGCCGCGCTTGATCTCGTCAGCAAATGGGACTTCCAGGCCCGCGCCGATTCCGGGGGAGCGGCGGTCTTCAACGCGTTCTGGCGCAACCTCATCAAAGACACTTTCAACGATGACCTGCCCAAACAGTACGCGGCAGACGGCGGTTCGCGCTGGGATGAAGTCATGCGCAACCTTGCCAAGAATCCCAACGATCCATTCTGGGATGACAAGACCACCAAAGATAAAGTCGAGACACGCGACGACATTATCAAAAAAGCTTTTGCCGATGGCGTGAATGAATTGAAAAATTCCTACGGCAGTGATCCATCGAAATGGAATTGGGGCACGATGCACGCCGCCACTTTCCGCAACCAGACGCTGGGCACAACCGGCATCGGCTTGATCGATTCGCTCTTCAACCGCGGCCCCTTCCCCACTGGCGGAGGCGAGGCTATCGTCGACGCCACCGGCTGGTCGATCATCGATGGTTACGAGACCAACTGGCTGCCGTCCATGCGCATGATCGCCGACATGAGCAATCTCAGCAACTCGCTCACCGTCCACACCACCGGAGAATCCGGCCACGCGTACAACAAGCATTACGCCGACATGTCGCCGCTGTGGGCAAACATAAAATATTATCCGATGTACTGGGATCAATCTGCGGTCACTGCAAATTCAGAAGGACATTTGAAACTTCTGCCTTAAACGCAAAAAACTCCGGGTTCTTGAAGAACTCGGAGTTTTCATATTCCAGAATGTCATTGGAGGGCGCTTTTTACCCGAAGCAATCTCCGCAAAGTTTGAGATTGCTTCGTCGGGAACCCTGAAAGAACACAGGGCAGGAAACACCCTCCTCGCAATGACGTATGGTTACGGTATCGTCAAAACCTGTCCGACTGAAATTTTATTCGGGTCGGTTATGTTATTTGCCGACGCAATTGCAGGGACCGTCACGCTGAACTTGATCGCAATCGCCGACAGCGTGTCACCGGCCTTGACCGTGTAAGTCCGCTTCGGGGTGGTGGGAGAAGCGCTTCCACCCGTGGACCCGGAACTGGTCCCGCTTTCCTGCGGGATCGCCACTGGAACCGGGATCGTTAACTTGTCGCCGGTCTTAACCAACTGCGGATTGGCCGTCACCAACTCGCGAACAGTCACGCCATATTTATTTGCAATCGATTCGAATGAATCACCCGCTGAAACATTGTGTGTAGCCGGCGCCTGGACAGGAGCCTGAGCGCCGGAAAATTTATAAAGATCATCCAGCGTGCCATTGAAAACATCCATGTCCACTTTGGCATTGATGCCGTTGACGACGCCTTTGTCGCCATACTGCCAGATCGCCCAGTTATACCAACCGCGCGGCATGAGCGGAGTCATGCCGTCTGTATATTGATTTGGATACCAGGCCAGCCACAACGGGTAATCCTTTCCCCAGGGCGGAGGGCCGCCGCCTAATACTGAAAAATTAGTCTGAAGGAATGCAACTCCCGAATAGATAAAAGGCTTTCGCCCGAAGGCCTGCTCGACCTGATCGAGCCAGATCTTTGCGTTCGCAATGATCTTATCGTTTGACGCTCCCTCCGCCACTTCAAGATCGAGGGCATGAGGAAGTTCGCCATTATCGTTCATGGCCTTGACTGCGCTGATAAAACGGGCGGCTTGTTTTTTAGGATCCATGTTCGGGTGGAAGAAACAGTAAGCTCCCCGCAAAAGTCCAGCCGCTTTGGCGCCGGTCCAGTGATCGTTGAAGGTTGGGTCTGTATAATTCTCGCCTTCCGTGGCCTTGACAATGACAAAGCGCTGTCCTGTCGCGCGAACTTTCGGCCAGTCGATTCCTGAATCCCAATAAGAAACGTCGATTCCGGGTACGGTGGACATATTATCTCCTCAGTTGGTTGATTTATAAACAACATATAGAGGTTAGCACAAACTTGTACCGAATGCAATGGCGCTGGGTTTAATTTTTCTCTATCCTCGTCTTTGGCTTTATGGTATAAAAATTGTGCCCTGCTGTGTTCGTGATATTGCACATTCGGTTTTGGGCCAACATTCATACAACGGACCTTTGTCTCACGGAAATAACGCGATAGGCCTGAGCCAAGGCGGCGTTTCCAGGTCGGGGTCCACCTGCGCAAGCAGGTTCAAAACTTAGCAGTACACGGCATTTGCGGGGTACTTTTTTGGCTCCTGGGTCAGTCAACGTAACAAGGTTCGCATATATTCTTCTCTGCTTGACGAGTTCATGACCCGCGGGTAAAATCACGCCCGACTTAACAATCGAATAACGGAGATTTAGCGGCTGGGTCTTACCCGTCATTGCGAGGCGTCAAAGAAGCCGAAGCAATCCCAAAGAAAATCAGGAGATTGCTTCGTCGATACAGGCCTCCTCGCAACGACATAAGATCACGAGGTGGAGGTTCCGTCCTGCGAAGGACGCGCTAAGGATCTCCCTCTCCTTTCAGGAGAGGGCTGGGGTGAGGTCCAAAAATCGGATCGATCAGCGGATGCCTCTGAAGTCTTTCACAGACTTCCTTCTCCCTTCCAAAGCAAGCGTAAGGAGCGAATGAGTTTAAAAAAACTTTATCGCTCGCTGTCGAAAACCATGTGGCAACACATGAGACAAGACAGACGCAGTGAAACAGACGAAAT
>JAJYOH010000484.1 GCA_021796315.1 Chloroflexota bacterium | reverse complement strand
TCAGCATCTTCCCAAAATTCATCTCCACTGGATTCCTTGCCAGTGCGCTTCGACCATTCCGAGACGACAAAATCATGTACATCGGGCATGGTACTGCTTAAAGTTTGCATGATGGCTGAATACTGCTGGTATACGTGACGGTCCGTCACATCGCCACTGCTCAACCCCTCGTGGACGGCTCCCAACATCGCCAATGCCTCATCCGGCGCAAGATCACCGGCGCTCAAACGCGCGCTCAAATAATCCAACATTCCCGATAAACCCGAATCATGAAATAGATCGTTAAAATTTGCAGACATACATCACCTTTTCAGGAAACGAATATACTCCAGCCCCACAAAAAGAGCAATCACACCGATGTATAATAAAGGCGCAACTTCAAAACTTGGAGAAACACATGCCAGCAATTGGACAATCCTTTCCGCGCATCGATGCGCGCAACAAAGTTACAGGTGAAGCGCCCTACTCCGGCGATCTTTCCATGAACGGTATGCTGTTCATGAAAATCCTGTTTGCGGAACGACCTCATGCCCGCGTAAAAAACATCGACACAAGCAAGGCAGAAGCCGCGGATGGCGTTATCGCTGTTTACACCGCCAAGGATGTGCCGGTTAACGAATATGGATTGCAGATTCCCGATCAGCCCGTCTTCTGCGGACCCGGTTCATCGAAGCTTTACACTGACATCGTCCGCTTCATTGGGGACCAGGTAGCGGCTGTCGTTGCCCAAAGCGAATCCGCCGCTGAAGCCGCCCTCCGTTTAATTCAGGTCGAGTATGAAGACCTGCCAATTTTGAGCGACCCCGTCGAAGCGATGAAAGCCGACGCGCCCATCCTGCATCCAGACCGCGGCGACACGAACATTTGCGTTCACTATAAAATCCGCAAAGGCGACGTGGATGCTGCATTCGAGTCTGCCGATGTGATCGTTGAAGGCGAATATCGCACTCCCGCGCAGGAACATGCCTATCTTCAGCCCGAAGCTGGACTCTCTTATATCGACAAGGAAGGCCGCATCACGATTGCCTGCGCCGGTCAATGGACTCACGCCGACCGCGAAACCATCGCGCACGCGCTGGATTTGCCTGACGAACAAATCCGCGTGGTGTATCCCGCCATCGGCGGCGCGTTTGGCGGACGCGAAGATTTATCCGTGCAGATCGCCCTGGCGCTCGCCACGTGGAAATTGCAGCGTCCGGTCAAGATTATCTGGAGCCGCCGCGAATCCATTATCGGACACGCCAAGCGCCATCCAGTCACGTTAAAAGCAAAATGGGGCGCAACAAAAGACGGCAAACTCGTCGCCGCACAAAATGAGATCATCGGTGATGGCGGCGCATACATGTACACCAGCAATAAAGTTTTGGGAAACGCCGCCATCACTTCGACCGGCCCATACTTTATTCCAAACGTGAAAACGGACGTGTATGGCGTTTATACCAACAACGTTCCCGGCGCGGCCTTCCGCGGCTTCGGCGCGCCGCAGGCTTTGTTCATGGCCGAAGGCCAGATGAATAAACTTGCCGAACGGCTCGGCATGGACCCGGTGGAGTTCCGCATGAAGAACGCGCTCCGGGAAGGATTGACCCTCGGGGTGGGCACCCCGCCTCCGGGTCCGGTAAGTGTGCCGCAGGTAATTCATGCCGCCGCGCAAAAATTCGGATGGAAGTCCATCCACAAATCACCGACGGTCACTCGTCGGCAGTCATCTCTCGCACGCGGCATTGGCTTTGCCGCCGGATTCAAAAACGTCGGCTTCTCGTTTGGTTATCAGGAAAATTGTTGGGCGAAGGTTGAAATCCACGGCAACGGTAATATTCAAAAAGTGATCGTGCATCACGCCGGGGCGGAAGTTGGACAAGGCACGCACACCGTGATGGCGCAAATGGCCGCACAAGCTGTCGGCGTTCCGGCAAACCTGGTGACTGTGATCGGTTCTGATTCTGCCACACAAGGCAACCCGGGTTCGGCATCTGCATCACGCATGACGTACATGGCGGGCAATGCCATCAAAGGCGCGGCGGAAATGGCGCTCAAAAAATGGCGCGCCGAAGAACACCCGGCAATCGCGGAATTCAAATATCTCGCGCCGCCAACCACGCACATGGACCACGAGACCGGTTATTCAACGCCAAACTTTTCCTACGCGTATGTGGCGCAGGCTGTTGAAGTCGAAGTTGATTTGGAGACCGGGCATTTGCGCGTATTGCGCGTGGTCTCTGCGGACGATGTCGGCAAAGCCATCAACCCTGATCTGATCGTCGGGCAAATAGAAGGCGCAATCGTGCAGGCGCATGGATACGCGGTCACTGAAAATTTCAAAAGCAAGGATGGCCGTGTGTTGAGCGATCAACTCAGCACGTATCTTTTGCCGACCGTGCTCGACATTCCAGAAAAGATCGAATCAGTGATCGTTGAAATCCCGGACCCAAACGGGCCGTGGGGCGCACGCGGCATGGGAGAACTTCCCTTCCTGCCGTACGCCCCCGCCGTTGCAGCCGCCATCCATGACGCAACCGGCGTGTGGATCAATGAATTTCCATTTACACCCGAACGCATCCTGCGGGCATTGGGAAGGATTTAATTCGACACAAAATGTCCTTTCCCTATCGCGGTGAAAATAAAGATTTGAATAACGCGGAACGCGCATCGCTGCCCGGTTCTTTCGTCAAGCTCGCAGACGGCGTCACGCATTACGAACTCGGCGGCCCTGAAAACGGACAGCCGGTTGTGCTCGTCCACGGATTCTCTGTTCCGTACTTCATTTGGGATATCACGTTCGCAGCCCTGACCTCAGCCGGATTCCGCGTCTTGCGCTATGATCTCTTCGGACGCGGCTTCTCCGACCGCCCGCGCAAAAAATACAACATGGATTTGTTTGTCCGCCAATTGCATGATTTATTGGACGCGCTTCATTTTCAACAAGTCAGTTTGGTCGGTCTCTCGATGGGCGGCCCCATCTCAACTGCATTTACTGTGAAGTATCCCGAACGCGTTTGCAAGCTGGCGCTGGTCGATCCGGTTGGAAAACAAGGCATGCCGCTTTCGTGGATTTACAAGGCTGCCTTTCTACCCGGAGTCAGCGAGTTGATTCTTGGCCTGGCGGGGACCGACAACATGGTCAAAGGCGCGGCGGCGGATTTCTTTGATCCCGAACATGTGGCGATGTTCCAGGAAAAATATCGCGTCCAGATGCAATACCGCGGCTTCAAGCGCGCCATCCTGTCCACGCTTCGCAACAAAATGGTCAGCGGCCATCCGCTCATCTACGATCAGCTTGGAAGATTATCCAAACCTGTTTTGCTTTTCTGGGGACGCCAGGATCAAACTCTGCCCTTCGAGCACAGCGCAGACATCCTCGCGGCAGTCCCGGGAATAGAATTCCATCCCATCGAGGGAACCGGGCATATCCCCCATTTCGAGAAGCATGAAATTGTCAACCCGATTTTGATAAACTTCCTAAGAAAACAATGATGGAAAAAACTAAACTTTTCCTTGGTCGTCACAAATATACGGTGGGAGTATTTCTTCTTCTATCTGCCGCGTCGCTAATTTGTATTTCACTGGTCGTGGCGCGCGTCGGTTACAGCGACACAACCCGTTATGTCGGCCTGATCTGGAATCTGTTTCTGGCATGGATTCCCTTCGTGCTGGCTTATCTGGCTTACGCCCTTTCGTGGCGGCGCAGACTGGTTTACTTCATCATCCCGATCTTCGCCATACTTTGGCTGATCTTCTTTCCAAATGCGCCCTACATCCTGACCGACTTCCAACATTTGAGCAATCTAGCCACAGGTGTTCCAGTGTGGTTCGATGTGATCATGCTGATCTGGTTCGCCTGGACGGGTTTCCTGCTTGGCATAATCTCGCTCTATCTCATGCAGAACATCATCAAACGCGAATTTGGCCGGGCCATTGGCTGGCTATTTGTCACGGTGGTTTCCATGCTGTCAGGCGGAGGCATTTATATCGGGCGCTTCGTCCGTTGGAACAGCTGGGATGTTCTCCGTGACCCTTTTGGCATTGCATCCGAATTGCTTAATCAAGCCATGGACCCGAGCCTGCGCTCCATTGGTTTCATCTCGCTTTACGCGCTGTTTTTCTTTTTTGTCTACATCACTCTCTACGCCTTCGGCCATCTTCTACAGGAACAATCGGAGCAGGTATAAATGTCGGCGCTAATTCTTATTCGCGGCGGCGGCGATCTGGCAAGCGGTGTTGCACTTCGTTTGCATCGCATCGGGTTACAAGTTGTTATCACAGAGATCGCACAACCGCTGGCAGTTCGCCGTACGGTGGCATTTGCCAGCGCTGTCTACGAGGGCGCGTACACAGTCGAGGATGTGACTGCCCGCCTCGTTTCGCCCGACCAGCTTCACGTCGCGTTGGACGCGGACGAGATCCCGGTATTGATCGATCCAAACATAAAATTCCTCAGCAACGCCCTGCTGACAAGTCCACAGTCATCGATTGTGGTGGATGCGAGACTTACCAAACAGCCGCCTGAACCATTGCCTATCCGCCCGCTTCTTCACATCGGACTTGGGCCGGGCTTTGCCGCACCAGCCGACGTGGACGCTGTAATCGAAACCCAGCGCGGACACACTCTTGGCCGCGTCATTTGGGATGGCTCTGCCTCCTCCGACACACTCCAGCCTGAAGGTGACCCGCGCCGCGTATTGCGCGCTCCGACTGAGGGAACGGTGGATTCCGATGCCAACATCGGGGAACATTTTGACCCGGGCCAACGTATAGCAACTGTTGGAGATCAAGTCATCACTGTGCCCTTCGCCGGTACCTTGCGC
>JAJYOH010000483.1 GCA_021796315.1 Chloroflexota bacterium | reverse complement strand
CACCCAGTCCTTTGATGAGTGCTGGGTCCTGGCTTCCAGGATAACCTCTCCGGGCTTTTGCCCGCGTCGCACCGAGACAAGACTTCCCGGTATGAGCTGAAGATTCTTATACCAGTTGCGCAGCCCAAATACATATCCATGCTCAAGCACGGCCCAAGCGGGCATCTTCAATCCGGATTTTCCATCCACGAACGTAAAGCGCACACGCGGCGACTCAAGAGCAGTTGGAAATAGCAAACGTGTGCGTGCCGAAAGCGGCAAAGTCCCTGCGCGCAAGTGAGGATAGATCAAACTAATCGTTACTTCCTTTACTTCCTTGCGCTCGAAATCATCTATCTCGCTCAACTCATCGTCAAGCTGGGTCTCCAGCTTCAGCATGGCCTCCTCAAGCGCCGAGCGATCATGTTCGATCTTTGAATACTGCAAAGTTACTGGAACGTTGCGCACGCCATCCGGTTCTAGGCGGCGTAAACACCACAGCACTTCACCCAGTGGTCCGACTTCATCGAAACGATTGTCATTTTGCAAAGCATAATTCAAAGAGAACTCAGCCAGCTTCGGATTTATGCCCGCTGGAAAGTCAATAACCTTCAACAAGGCCGAAGTTGGTTGAGGCTCGCCCTGCGCCATATCCAGTGCAGCCTCAGCAAGATTGAGATGACCTTCATTGACGTCGACCAACAATCCGCGCGGGAACCAGCGCCCCGCAATCTTTACCAGCCCTTGGTCTTCCGAAAATGCGGCCTCAAGTTTTTTTTCAATCTCGATTCCGTTTTCGCGCAGGATGCTTTCGACATTGAGGTTTTCTGCCTCAACCGCCGTGCCTCGTTCTTCATTCAAAATATGATTCGCAAGACCGGCCGCGAGCAGCTTCTCTGAACCGTCCGCCAGGGCGACTGTGATCACATCGAACTCACCCGCCTCGGGATTGACACCCTGACGGGTGGCCGTTACCTGACCCCTCTTCCAATTGAGAGCCGGGAACACCAGATCATCACCCACATTGAATTTATCCCTGGGTAAAAATGTCTTTCCATCCGCCTGACGTTCCTTCGTGCGCGCCTCACGTTCGGACTTGACGCGTGCCTCAATGAATATCAATGCAAGATCCCCCGCGGTCAGCGGGGTCTCGATCTCAAATAAGTGCGTATGTAAAACTTCAACATCTTGTGATGTAATTTGAAGTATCTTCCAATAGTCTGATGATAGAGAAGAAATTCCAGCCATAGATTCCTTGTACTTTATAGTATTAATCAAATAAATTATACACTACCTTACATGTATATATTTGGTTTCGACCCGGCTCATTGGAAATTGCTGTGAAGCGGCGCCAAATGTAAGCCGGACTGGCGATCCGACTTACGCCGCGTTGACAAAATGATAAATAACACAGAACTCCAAGATGTGAAAATCTCGGAGTTCTGTGTTAGAGAAGGATAAGTGAAATTTAGAAAAATCTACCAGCCGAACTCATCGAACTTGATTCCATCCAAATGGTTCTGGATGGCCCGCCTGATATAAGGAATTGTATTTTGGGGCAAAGAGTCGATGGCCGCCCAGCGCAGGTCATCGCATTTATCTGGTTCATTATTGAATGGTTCGCGGGGCCAGCTCGTCACACGGACGAAGAAATCCACGCGCTCTTCACCGTCGAGACGGTGCATCACACTCGAGAAGATGAGATGCTCCGCTTCGATCTGGACCCCGATCTCTTCCTGCGCTTCGCGGGCGGCCGCGGCCATCACGGTTTCGTCCCCGTCTAAATGTCCGGCAGGGACACTGTACTCGCCATCCCGAAAACCGGTGTTGAATCGACGTATCAACAGGACTTGATCCTCGCGAAAGAAAAACAAATGCACTGTGGTTGGAAATGTTGCGCGCTGCCTGGTCATGCGAAATAGCTGTCCCAGATTCTTTTCTTGTCCGCTTCGGGGATGAAGGATGCTTCGAAGGCGTAGCGGTTGCAGGCGGCGATATCGTCCATACTCATGCCGAGAATTTCGTGAGCGATGCGGTATTCGTTGTTCAAGTTTGTTTCCAACACTTCAGGATCGTCGGAATTGATGGTCACGCGCACGCCGAGATCGAACAGTTTCTTGAGCGGATGTTCTTCGATCCTGCGCACGGAGTTGGTCAGATAATTGCTCCACGGGTTGACCTCCAGCGTGATGCCGCGCTCCTTGACCAGTTCGATGGCATTCATATCTTCGATGATATGAATGCCATGGCCGATGCGGTCTGGATTAACCATGTTGATGGTATCCATCACGTAGGAGGCGGGCGTATCTTCGCCGGAGTGGATCGTCACTTTGAGTCCTGCCTCTTTGGCCTTCATGATGGGTTTGACAAAGTCACGAATCGGATATGTGACTTCGCTGTCGGCCAGGTCAACGCCGATGAAATGTTGTTTGTTGCGAATAGCCCAGTCCACGGTCTTGACGCAGGATTTAGCTCCCATGCCGCGCGTGGTGATGGCGATATAGCCGATGGCCATGTCGAACTCGCGCTCGGCGCGTCGTTTGGCACGCAAGAGTCCCTCGAGGCAGGTGTCCCAATTCAAGTTGTGGCCGTGAAAGGCCCAGTCCGGTGAGAAGCGCACCTCAAAAAGCTTGATGTTCTGTCGAGCAGAGTCCTCGAACAGTTCCCAGGCGATGCGCTCGACAATGGCAGGCGAGGTGATGCTGTTTTGGAAAATGTCGAAGGCTTTCAGCACGGCGTGCAGGTCGCGCATCTGGTCATAAACCTTGACGGTTTTATCCAGCTCGCCGACCTCGTAGGAAGGCAGTTCCAAACCGTATTCTTTTGCAGAGTCGATAATGGTCTGCGTGCGGATGGAGCCTTCAAGGTGGATATGGATCTCAGTTTTTGGAAGGTCGTTGTAACGCGCATCGAAGTTTTTCATAAGCACCTGCCTGTGAGCAATGGGACTTCACCATTTTACCCTCTTGTTTCGCAACAGGCCGCCCGTAATTGACCAGGGAGTGTTCAAAAAACAACACACTCATATCGTTGCGAGGGTTGGTGGTTGAGCAGGGCGAGCGCTTTTCTTGCCCGTATCGAAACCCAGCCCGAAGCAATCCCCAACTTTACGGGAGATTGCTCACCTGTACTTGCGCCAGGTGCAAGTGTCGCCGCCAAGCCTGCACTGAGCATGTCGAAGTGAACGCGGCTCGCAACGACGTTGAAATTTATTTTTTGAACTTGGACACTTCCATTGGCCAACGATTTACTGAAATTAACCCATTTTTGCCGTTTGAAGTTCTCACTTTTGATGCTAGAATCATACAAAGGTTCAGGCAAGGAGAAAAAATGGCAAAGAATTATGTCCAGAGTATGTTAGGCGAAAATGAACACATTATCCTGGTCACACGTCAGCACTGGTTCGTACTCTTCAGCGCGATCGTGGCGGAAATTACCATCACCCTGCTGTTGATCGCAGCCGTCAGTGTGGCGACCTTTTTCTTTCCACTGGCGGCTTTTGGCTTTGTGCTGGTGATCGTGCCGCTGATCAGTATGCTGCGCGATATCCTGATCTGGAACAACCACGAATATCTTGTGACCAACCGCCGCGTGATCCAGATCTCTGGCATCTTCAACAAGAACGTGGTGGACTCATCACTGGAAAAAGTCAACGACGTCAAGATGACGCAATCTTTTTGGGGGAGGCTGTTCGATTACGGTGATGTGGAAATCCTGACCGCCAGCGAGATCGGGGTCAACCTGTTCAAGCGCATCGGCGACCCGATCAAATTCAAGACGGCGATGCTGAATGCCAAGGAGAAGCTCGGCTATGAAGGGACGGGCACTCACGCTCAACCCGCCGATGATGTCCCTGCCATGATTGCTCAACTGGACGAGTTGCGCAAGAAAGGCATCGTCACCGAAGCAGAATTCCAGGCCAAGAAGGCTGAACTGCTGAAGAAAATGTAGTTTTTGACACTATTTTCAATATGTCGTTGCGATCGCACTTTGCAAAGCAATCTCCTCGCTAAAACAGGGGATTGCTTCGACGGAAGAGCGCCGTCTCGCAACGACATGGTTCATAAAGAATTGCTGAGTTTTTAGCCTAATCAAAACCAACAACGGCGCGCCGGCATGGCGCGTTGTTGCTTTTAAAATCGGTTATACTTTCGACGCTTAAACAGTTTTCAACAGACATCTTGCGTAAATGTTTATCCGGGTAAATTGCCGCTCTGGCGAAGAACGCCTCGCAGGTACATGTCCATCCAACAGAATCGAAACCTCCAGAAAGTAGAATGACCGACCATATCCGAAACTTCTGCATCATCGCGCACGTGGACCATGGCAAATCCACGCTCGCGGACCGACTCCTACAGCTCACTGGCACGATCTCCGATCGTGATATGAGCGCACAGATACTCGACACGATGGACCTCGAGCGCGAAAAAGGCGTCACCATCAAGGCCTCCGCCGTGCGCATGTATTACACCGCCAAGGACAATCAAAAATACGAGATCAATTTAATTGATACACCCGGCCACGTCGACTTCGGTTACGAGGTCAGCCGCGCGCTCAAGGCTTGTGAAGGCGCGGTGCTGGTTGTCGACGCCACACAGGGCATCGAAGCGCAGACGCTCGCAAATTTGTATCAGGCTCTCGAAGCCGATCTCACCATCATTCCCGTCATCAATAAGATCGACCTGCCATCCGCCCGTCCCGATGAAGTGGCCGAGGATATCGCCAGCCTGATCGGGGTCGAAGCCGGAAGCGTGCTCCGCATTTCGGCCAAAGAAGGCCTGAACGTGGATCAAGTCCTCGAAGCGATTATCCAGCGTGTGCCGCCTCCCAA
>JAJYOH010000482.1 GCA_021796315.1 Chloroflexota bacterium | reverse complement strand
ACACGGTAAACACGATAAGGTGCAAGGAAGCCGTCGTCAATTCCTTGTCTCAGACTATAAGTATAAATGGGGTCGCCAAAATACTCGTAAGTATCCACGTTATCTGTGCGGCGCGGAGTGGCGGTCATGCCGATTTGGGTTGCAGAGTCAAAGTATTCCAAAATCTTGCGCCAATTGCCAAATTCATTTGCCGAACCGCGATGGCACTCGTCCACAATGATTAGATCGAAGAAATCCTTGGAATACTTCTCGTATAGGTTCTCGCCTGTCACCGGGTTTGCCAATGCTTGATACAAGGCAAAATATACTTCGCGGCTCTTGACAGCCCTGCCCGAAATCTTGTGTAAAGCCTGTCCCATCGGCGAGAAAGTACGATCTTTGGCCTGGTCAATCAACACATTTCGATCAGCCAGATACAAGATGCGTTTCTTGCGTTTGGATTTCCACAATCGCCATACAATTTGAAAAGCAACGAAGGTTTTCCCTGTGCCCGTCGCCATCGTGAGCAGAATACGATTTTGCCCCGCCAACACAGCATTGACAGCCTTGTTGATCGCGACCTGCTGGTAATAGCGCGGTATTTTTCCACCCATTTCTTCCCAATAAGCGGCTAACGCATCGTCTTCATCTTTTTTGCTTTCAAACTTGAACGGGCCTTTAAGTTTCCCCCACAATTCATCGGGCGATGGAAATGTATCAAGATTGCGTTCCATGCCCGTAATGAAATCATGTTCCACAATCCCTCTGCCGTTGCTCGAATATGCAAACTTGACTCCAAGCATTTCGGCATATTGAATTGCTTGCTGCAATCCTTTGGCAGGGTGGGCATATTCTGTTTTTGCTTCCACCACTGCTATCGGGATATTCTGCCGAATGAACAAGACATAATCAGGGCGAAGTCCCTCCTTGCGCGTGTGCCTGTCGCCGATGGGAACGATCCGCCCAGGCGTCAAGACCATCTGCTCGGTGATGTGCTCATCTTCCCAGCCAGCAGATTTGAGTTTTGGTATAACGTAGGTGCGGCAAGTGTCGGCTTCAGTAGGCATGGGTTTACCCCATCTTTTGTTCAAGCATACCCGAAAAATCCCTGATTGGGTAAGGAAATCACATTTCAATTCTAAGGTACTTCATCGGTCAGGAGGAAATACGCCGTTCCTCTGCAAGCACAACAGTCATAAAAACATGGTTGGGCAAGTCACACCTTTTGAACACTCCCAACAAGAATAAAACTTTGTGTTCCTTTGTGTACTTCGTGGTTAAATCCTTTGGCTCCTGCGAGTTAGAGATCGACCTTCGGTGACTGTCTGCGACTTTCGGCGAATCACTTCGCCGAAATAGCCGATGCTCGCTGGAAGCTCGCTCGCCTAAGCGGTATAATCTTTCCATGCTTAAGAACTTTATTTCCGCGCTCAAGAACATTAACCGTATGTGGCTGATCCCAATTGTGCTCGTGCTTGCGATCGTTATCTACTTTCTGCCCCCCGTGCATGACCGTCTCGCCTGGCGCATGGACGATGCGCGAACGCGCGTTATCTATTTCTTCAATCCGCCCGACAAGGCCATCTTCGTTCCCGCCCAACAAGCTCAGCAAAATGCGATCGAGACCATTGTTCGATCCACGATGCAGGCTTACTCCACACAACAAGTTAACTCTGCGACGATGACACCCGCCGCTTCTTCCTCGACTTCAAGCGGCCCCATCGCCGCACCAACTCAAACGCCCACGCCTATACCTGCGACGGTTTCTCTCCCAGGAGTCAAATACGAAGATCAATTCAACCGCTGGAATTATTGCGGCCCAGCCAACTTCTCGATGGCGCTGACATTCTGGGGTTGGACGGGAAACCGTGATGTGATCGGCAAGGCTGTCAAGCCCAGCGACAAAGACAAGAACGTCATGCCCTATGAGTTTCAGGATTTCATCTCACAGAACGTGCCGGATATGACCTCGGCTCTGCGCTACGGCGGCAATATCGATGTGCTCAAACGTCTGATTGCTGGCGGCTTCCCGGTCGTGGCGGAAAAAGGATATTACGAACGCGATTATACCGGCAAGCTTGGCTGGATGGGACATTACCAATTTATCACAGGTTATGACGATAATGATAAGACGCTCCTGGTCCAGGACACGTATCTTGATGGGCCAAACTTCAAAGTTCCCTACGATAAATTTATGGAGGGGTGGCGCAGTTTCAACTACGTCTTTGTTGTTGTTTATCCCACCAGCCGCGATGCAGATGTGATGTCTCTGCTCGGTCCATACGCGGACGAGACCTGGGCGACGAAACACGCCCTCGAAACAGCGACCGCTGAAAGTCAGAGCTTGAGCGGCATCGATCAATTCTTTGCGTGGTTCGACATTGGCACCAGTCACGTTGAGTTGCAGGAATATGCGGATGCCGCCTCTGCTTACGACCAGGCTTTTCAAGTCTATGCAAACCTCAATCCTGATAGCGCCACGCGTCCATATCGCATGATGTGGTATCAGACCGGCCCATATAAGGCTTACTTCTATACTCAACGATATCAGGATGTGATCAACCTGGCGAATACTACGCTGAACGATACAATTACAGAACCCGTGTTGGAGGAAAGCCTGTACTGGCGCGGCTATGCTGAAAATTATATCGGCCAATCGCAGGCCGCCATTGATGATTTCCGCGCGGCGTTGAAAGTCCACCCGAAATGGGAGCCGGCGCTTCAGGCCTTGGCAATATTGGGAGTGAAGCCGTAGCTTGTTTTCAGATTGGAAGGTTCAGACGTTTGAACCCTCCAACTTTCAAACCCTCAAACATGAAACTACTCCACTTCGCTGACGCACACATTGACATGGCTAACTATGGCCGACACGATCCCGAAACGGGTCTGCCTTTGCGCGTGCTTGATTTTCTGAAATCGCTTGACGCGATCGTCGACGCGGCCATCAACGAAAAAGTAGACATGGTCATTTTTGCGGGCGACGCATATAAAGACCGTTCGCCCGCGCCGACCTTTCAGCGTGAGTGGGGCAGACGCATTATGCGGCTTTCGCAAGCACAGATCCCAACATTATTGCTGATCGGCAATCATGATATTTCTCCGGCCATTGGCCGCGCGCATGCCATCCAGGAATTTGATACTTTGAAGATTCCGTTTGTGCGCGTTTTACAAAAGCCGGAATTTTTAGGCCCAAAAGATTTGTGGGATTTGCCTGTTCAGGTTATTGCCATGCCGTGGATCGCGCGTTCCGGTTTGATGGCGTCGGTCGGCGAAACGGATTCTGAAAAAGCGTTTTCGCGCCTCGAAGAAAATATTTCGGAGTTGGTGGAAGGCTGGCTGGAAGATTCTGATTCGTCCCTGCCGATCATTCTCACCGCGCATGCTTCAGTGGAAGGCGCGAAGTTCGGTTCGGAGCGGATGGTGATGCTCGGCAACGATCTGGCGCTCTCGGCTTCGATGGTCAAGAATCCAAAGTTGGATTATGTCGCGCTTGGACACATTCACAAACCGCAGGATTTGAACGAAGGCGCTCATCCGCCCGTGATCTACCCCGGCTCGATCGAGCGCGTGGATTTTGGCGAGGCCGAGGATGATCGGTACTTTGTCATCGCTGACGTGAAAAAAAGCCGGACGAAAGTTGAGTGGAAAAAACTCACAGGCGCGCGCCCGTTCATTGACCGGCGGGCCGTACTAAAGTCCGTTGAGAACGTGACCGAGACACTTAAGGCCGCGTTGCCAAAGGTCCAAGAGTTGGATGGGGCGATTGTCAAATTGACGGTGGAATATCCGCGCGAACTCGACACGCTGATCGATGACGCTGCGCTGCGGGACTATACTGAAAAAGCTTTTGAATTCCATCTTGTAAAGCGCCCTCAAATAGAATCGCGTGTCCGTATTTCTCCGGATCAAGTTGTGAGCAGTCTCAGCCCGCTGGATTTGTTGGATCAATACTGGCGTGCCACAAAAGTTGAAGATGCGGATGAATTGCAAAAACTGGCGCGGGAGATTATTTCCGAAGACGAATCGTAAGGGCAGCTGGCGCATTCACATGCAATTCATATTTATGGCTTATACTACGTTCGGTTTTCGCGCGGCTGTGGCGAAATTCGAGGAATTGGAAGAATGAAGGCATCTTTTCAATTAAGAAGATACGAATGAAGTGTAAATTAATTGTGTAAAAGGTGCAGACAACCTTGCCGCTCAATTTGTATCAAGTAAAATTATTACCGGCGAGGCAGCTCCTCGCGGAGGAAAATCAATGTCGAAGATTCTAAATTCAATCTCTGTTTTTTTTAGGAATGTTTGGGTGTTCTTGAAAAAGAATCGCAAAATTTCCATTCCGGTTGGCATTGTCCTATTGATCGTTCTTGCCATTGTTATCAGGAATGGCAGTGCAAAGTCCCAGACTACATATCAGACCGACAAAGTGACGCGCGGTGATTTGACGGCCATGGTCGGCGCGACGGGTAGTGTGCGCGCAGCTCAAAGTGCAACGTTGGTTTGGCAAACTTCCGGGACGGTGGAGAAAGTTGACGTGCAAGTGGGGGATCACATTCAAACAGGCGATGTGCTTGCATCCCTGGCCAAATCATCCCTGCCGCAATCCATCATTTTGGCTGAAGCCGATTTGGTCAGTGCGCAACAGGCTCTTAATGATCTGACCAATTCAGATACGACACGGGCACAGGCGGTCATTGCGTTAAAAAACGCCCAGGATGCTTATGATAAGGCCAATAATTATCGCAAATCGCTGGATGGCCTGATCGACATTCAGGAGGTCACATATACTTATATTGGTAATCAGCAGATTCCACATATCAGAAATTACAAA
>JAJYOH010000481.1 GCA_021796315.1 Chloroflexota bacterium | reverse complement strand
GGCACGCCGCCATGCAATGACTTGCGGGCGCGCTGGTAGAGCTCGTAGGATTTGGGATGGTTTTTGTGGAAGAGTTGTTCTTCGGTCTTGAGAAGTTGTTCGAGTTTGTCGCGGTCGAGAGATTGTGTCATGATTTTTTCATGTTAGCAGGTTTGAAAGTTGAAAGGTTTGAACGTTGAAACTTTCCAACCTTCAAACCTTTCAACAAATTAATTAGCCGAGAGTCTTTTTCAAAGAACCTTCAAAGATTTTCAAACCATCGTTGATCTGCCCGGGAGTGACATTCAATGGCGGAATCCAGCGGACAACATTATCGTACGTTCCACAGGTGAGCAGCAGCAACTTATTTTCTTCCGCCGCATGAACAATGTCCTTGACCATCGGCTTGGCTTTGTCAGGTCGGCTGCCTTCGATAATAAATTCCGTGCCGATCATCAGACCTTTGCCGCGCACATCGCCAATCTGCGGATATTCTTCCTGCAATTTTCGCAAGCCGGTCATTAACTGAATGCCGCGCTCACTGGCGTTTTCAAGCATCTTCTCTTCCTTCATCACGCGAATGGTCGCAACAGCGGAAGCACAAGAAACCGCATTGCCGCCGTAGGTTCCGCCGATGGAGCCGACATCGAGCTTCTTCATGATGTCCGTGCAGGTGAACACACCCGAAAGCGGCATCCCGGAGGCAAGTCCTTTTGCAGCGGTAATGATATCGGGCACGACGCCAAAATGTTCGAGCGCGAACCATTTGCCGGTGCGGCCAAATCCCGATTGGACTTCATCGAAGATCAGCATAATGCCATGCTTATCGCAAATCTCGCGCAGGCCCTTCATGAACGAGGCGGGCGGGACAATATATCCGCCTTCGCCCAAAACGGACTCGATCAAAATTGCGGCAGTATCCCTCGGCGCAGTCTGCGAAGCCAGCAGATATTCGAGCTGCTCCAACGCATACGCAGACGCCTGTTCTTCGCTCATGCCGAGACGAAATGCGTACGGGAACGGCGAAACATAAATACCGGATGGCAATGGCCCAAAGCCGGTGCGATAACCAGTCTTGGATGTGGTCAGCGCCATCGTGGCATGGGTGCGTCCATGAAAGGAACCATTGAAAACGATAACATTCTGTCGGCCAGTGGCAGCCTTCGCAACCTTGACCGCATTTTCCACCGCTTCCGCGCCGGAGTTAGCGAAGAAAAAACTGTCAATTGAAGACGGAACAATTTTGCGGAGTTCCTCGATCAATTGCAACATCGGTTTGTGAATCACGATATTGGCTTGTGCGTGCAAAAAACTCCCGGCCTGTTCACGGATCGCTTCGACGACTTTCGGATGGCAATGCCCGGTATTGGTCACGCCGATGCCGCTGGTGAAGTCAAGAAGTTTTTTTCCGTCATCGGTGTAGATGTACGAGCCTTCGGCGCGATCGGCGACGAAGTTGAAAATTCGACTCAATGCAGGAGTCATGTGGGAAAAATTTTCTTCGTAGAGTTTATCTGTCATGGTAGTTTCCTAAAACGAGAAAAGAGAGACACCCTTTACGTATCACGTAATACGTATTACGTAACGCGTCTCCCTATTTAGTCAGAGATTATGCAGGCAGATAATCCGCCGCCCACTCAATGTCAACCTTCTTCAACGAGTCACGCGTGGGAACGCCATTATTCGTCCAGCCGGCCAGCCGATAGTACTCGTCGATTGCAAAGTTGATATCCGCTTCTTTTAACGCGATCCCGGCTGTCGGTCCGGTACCTTGAAGCACTTTGTAAAACTTCTTCGGGAGTTTATCCGCCTTACGGTCGAGACCTTCGCGGGCATTGAAAGTCCGCATCAAATTCAAGCGGCGGATGCCGACGACCATCAATTCTTCCAGCGTGACATCCCAACCTGTTGTGGCTTTGACGAAGTCCACTGTTTCTTTCGGACCGTAAAGCGTCCAGCCGGGACCCCAGACGAATTGACACAACTCGAGGCTGTCGAGCATGGAATAGAAGACTTCCGTCAGCCAGGCGAACTTGACCTTGTCCACGCCCAGCGACATCGGTTCGAGCTTGTTCGGCATTCCAAGCAGGGACAGGCGCCCCATGTAGAGATCGGAGGCGATGCCGTCTTCGATCATCCAGTCATGCTCGCTGGATTGATGATCCGCGCCAAATGGATTGACCGAATAAATAAGGGCGAGCGAGCGCTTGGCCTGCGGCATGTGAGCAGGCATCTCAGCGCCCTTGACGGTAATGAGGCACTCGTCCGCGCCGTTGCCCCAAATTTTTGCGGCGCGCTCCGAGCCTTGCGAAAGCACCTTGCCGAGCACGCCTTCATTGTTGACGATTTGATTCAGCACAGTAAGCATGGCATCTACGTTGCCAAATTTCAATTCGAGACCGCCCGTCTGTTCCTTGGTGATAATACCCTTCTCGTAACATTCCATCGCGAAGGCAATCGTAGCGCCGCAAGCGATGGTATCCACCGCGTGTTGATTGCAGATTTGATTCGCCAGCGCAACGGCGGCCAGGTCGCTGATCCCACAATAAGAGCCGAAGGTGCCGAGTGTTTCGTATTCAGGCCCGCCATAATTCGGATCAGCCTTGTAAGCGCCCTCTTTAATTTCAACAACACGTTTGCATTTCACAACACAGGCGTAGCAGGTGTCACGTTGCTTGAGAATGGTCTCAGCCATCTTCTCGCCGCTGATCGGTTCGCAATCTGCAAACTGACCTTCGTTGTAGTTGAATGTGGGCAGCGTGCCCATCGAGTTCTGCGGCATAACCACGCTGGCCGTGCCATATTTTGCGAGTCCGTCCATATCGGGATTATTCGGCAGATCCTTCGAGCCAACGCGGTTGAGCGCGGTCACCCCTTTAGCATCAGCCAGTTGCATCTTCTGAGTCCCGCGCACAACCACAGCCTTGAGATTCTTGCTTGCCATCACCAGGCCCATGCCGGTGCGTCCGTTATTTCGGTTGGACATGCTCAACAATGTAGAGAACAACACGCCTTTTTCCGCCGCCGGGCCGTGCTGCAAAATTTCCGCCTTCGGATCAACTTCGTTGTGTAGGATCGCGTCCACATCGCCGGTGATCTTGCCCATCAAATGCGCAGCGTCATGCAGTTCGGCTTTGCCGTCCACAATTTTGAGATAAACGGGTTCGGACGATTTTCCTTTGATAACGATGCCATCAAAGCCCGCGAACTTAAGTTCAGCCGGGAAAAATCCGCCGCCCTGCGAATCGCCGATGCCCCCGCTGACCGGGGACTTGGCATTGGCATTGATGCGGCTCTGGCCTGAGATGGCCGCGCCCGTCGTCACGCCGCACATCAGCGTCAAGACATTCTCAGGCGAAAGCGCGTCCGCGCCCCTGGGCATCTCTTTCAAAATGTAATACAACCCCATCGCCGAACCGCCCATGTATTTGCGATAGAATGATTCAGGCGGTGTTTCCGCATCCAGCTTGCCGCTGGTGAGATCAACGTGCAAAATCTTTCCGATATAACCGAAGGGCATGGCATCCTCCAATGAAAATGAAAATCAATTTTGATTATTATACGGGCGGATGTCGCAATCAGCAAACATAATTTTCCGAAAAGGACAAAGAAAGAAAAACCCGCGTCGCTTCCGGACCCTTCGATGCACTCAGGGCAAGCTTGAAGCGGACACCGTTTCGAAAGAATCGGTCAGCGCGACGTTCCGCCGCAAAGTAATCTCAGAGATTTAACGCAAAGCCGCAAGGACGCAAAGAAAAATCTTAGCGCCTTTGCGGCTTTGCGTTTTATTCTTTTGTAAAATTTTCTACGCGATTTCCTTGGTCATTTCCTTGATGCCGTACGGGAACTCGTACTCGGCCATCTTTGCCATGAACGGATCAGGGTCAAAGGCTTCCGGCCCCAGCACGCCGACGCCCTTCCACTGACCATGATGAAGCAAGTCCCAGCCGATGACCGCGCTGAAAGCCGTCTGCGCCACAACCGCCTGGCAACCCCAACGCTTCATGCACTCGGCATTATCCGCGACTTGATACAGATACACTTCGCGCGGTCTTCCGTCTTTCGTGCCTTTGACCCAGGTCCCAGCACAGGTCTTGCCGTGCATCTTTTCGCCGAGATGAGCCGGATCGGGCAGGCAGGCCACCACCATATCGCGCGGTGCGACTTCCAAACCTTTGACTTTGATCTTTTCCTTGCTGTCGAGTCCGAGTGTGTGCAGGGTCTTGAGCACGCTGATGAACTGGTCGCCCAGCCCATACTTGAACGTAACGCGTTTGGCCTTGACCCAACGCGGCACCAGCAAAACTTCCTCATGCTCCACGTTGACCACTTCCACCGGGCCGATCTCCGGGAAGTCAAACGTCTCCGGCTCGGAGAAGGGCGCGGTTGTGAACCAGCCTTTATCCTTTTCAAAGATCACGGGTGGGTTGAGACATTCCTCGATTGTTGTCCAAATCGAGAAGCTGGGCGCAAATTCATAACCTTCGATGGTAATGTTCGCGCCATCGCGGATGCCGACTTCTTCGATCTCGTCGAAGAGATGATCCTGGGCATAGCGGGCAAACACGTCTGCCATACCAGGCTCCACGCCCAACCCGACCAGCGCCAGCAGACCCTTCTTCTCCCAGTCTTTGGCTTTCTCGAACTGGTAATCACCCAGCTTCTCGCCCGATTTATTGAACGGGTCGGTCGGATGCGGCTTCGAGAGCGTCATTGCCATATCCATGTATATCGCGCCAACGGCGTAGGCCGCATCGAAGATCTGCTGGTTGAAGATCGGGTCAACCGAGTTCATGATCAAGTCAACCTGATATTTCTTCGCCAGCGCTTCGA
>JAJYOH010000042.1 GCA_021796315.1 Chloroflexota bacterium | reverse complement strand
CTGCCACACACCGACATTTGGTTGTTTCTTGAAAAAGAATTTAACGGTGTATGTGTCCACAGCCTGGGCATGATCGAGATAATCGGGGTTATAAAAATCGCGCCAATCAAAACCAAGCTGAAAAGATAAAACCGTGTTCACTGTGAATGCAACATCATCGGCTGTGAATGCAGAACCATCTGTCCACTTTAAATCAGACCGGAGGGGAACAGTGGCTGTGTAAAATTTTCCTTCCTGCTGAACGGACGATGGCATTCCGCTGGCCGCCATTGGCTCGAATTGACGGTCGGGAATCGAGAGGCGATACAGCCGCGGCCAGTATTCGTTGCGCAGCGCATAATTATTATAAGAATAACCTTTGGCATCGAACAAAGCCCAAACGTTGACATCGGTCACAGCGCCGATCAAGGCAAAGCGGATTTCGGGCGCGTGGGGAATTGGAGTCGCTGTGGAGTTTGGAAGGGCCGTCGAAACGGGAGCCGTTGAAGGTCCGGCGCATGAAGCGGACAGAATCGCAAAGAGTCCAACAATAGCGAACGGTCGTACACGCATATCTACTTGCAAGCTGGGCCCACGTCGAAGGCTTCGATATTCCAAAGCGGATTGGCGCTGGCATCGAGGTCAAAGTGACAGAGATCAGCGCGCGCCGCGGCTACCTTGAGACGATAGTAAAGCGGAATGGATGGCAGCTCACTGGCAAAAATGGCCTGCGCTTGATGATATGAGTCTGTAAAACTTTTTTCACTCGGCAAAGCCGAACGTGCTGTATTACATGCAGTATCGTAATCAGGATTCTTATAACCACTTACATTGAGACCAATCCAATGGTTTTGCGCGTTTGGAATTTCGTTGCTCATGAACCAATTGCAGGGCGGCTCAGTGTCAGTGGTGGACATGGCATATTGAACAAGATCGAAGCTGCGGCCAAAGAGCGGGCCCAGCGGGCCGGACGTGTACAGATCGTTCTGTGAGTAATACTGCACCTTGACGCCGATGCCGCATTGCGCCAGGGATTGAGTGAAAATGTCCACAGCCTGGCGGCGTTGCGCAGTGGATGTGGTGAAATAGTTCAACACAAGCGGCGTACCCGCGGCTACATTTTTAACAGACACCGCCAGCCGCGGCGTGGCCGGATTGCCATCGAGATCTTTCCAACCGACCTGCTCGAGTAGGTGAGAGCCGGCAACAGGGTCAAAATGATAAGCTGGAAGACTGGCATCATAAAGCGGATGGTCGGGCAGAACGAAACTGCCTGGCACTGTAGATTGACCGAAGAGAACAGTGTCGATAACTTTCTGGCGGTCAAGGCAAAAGGCAATTGCCTGACGAGTGCGCGGGTCGGCGAGAATATCCTGCCGGTCGCCTTTTTCCGTGTTGTAGCCATCGTCATAAGATGCGGGATTGATGCCAAGCCCAAGCCATTCAATGGACATGCCCGGCGCGAAGAGCACCTGCGCCTGTCCCGATTGTTGCAGTTGTTGAAGCAGAGCTATTTGTGTATCGAGATTAATACTTGGGTCGAGAACATCGCAACGACCGGCAGTCAATTCACTGATGGCAGTATTCGGGTCGGAAATAAAGCGGAAGGTCAATTGATCGAACTTTGGATAGCCTTCGGATGCGCGGAAATAATATGGATTCCTGGCCAGGGTAATGTGATCACCAGCGGCCCATTCCTGAATCATGTAAGGTCCCCAGCCTATGGGCGAACGTGAAGCGACATCTATCTGCGGAAGGTCAGCGGACGTGAATTTACTCCAGACCTGTTTAGGTGCGGGGCTCCAAAAATTAGTAAAAAAGGTCGGGTCAATAAAACCAGGTATGCCCCACCATTGAGTGGTGGTCGAGTCGGTGGCTTCATAAGTCTGCGTGCGGTCAATCAGGAATCTCGATCCTTTTGCATTTTTATCGGCAGCAAGTTGATAAGCATAAGCCGAATCTTCGGCAGTCAGCGGAGTACCATCGGACCAGGTGATATCTGAGCGCAGGCTGAAATTAACGATCATTTGATCCATCTGCAAAGTAGTAACGCCATCATAAGTAATGGCGCATCCATCGGCGCGGCAACTGGTGGGTCGAACGCGCGTACCAATCGCGAGTGAAGTAAGATTGCCGCCCGCGTCCACGATCAGACTCCCCGCGGAAACAGTAACAGGCTTGATCTGCGCGCCGCCATCGGACAGGCTGGGCAATTTTTTCAGGATGACCGGGACGTTCTCATAGCTGATGGTATCGATGGGCCCATCATCGATGGCGGCCAACACACTGAGCGCCGCGTCATTCGGGCTCGCGAACGGGTACAACGTATTCGGCTCTGATCCCAGGCAGACGGTTAACGCGCGCGGCGCCATCGGCGTGGGTGTAAGCATGGGCGTGGGAGTGACCTCCGGCGTGGATGCCGCGCTCCTGCCTACTGGCAACACACATGCAGAGAGCAGAAAAATCAAAAGGGCGAGAGAGCTGATTAGTTTGAGAACCCGGCCATTGGTCCCGGCCATGACGCGCTCCTTTATTTATTGATAAGATAGGATTCGGGTTTTGCAACCCGAATCCTATCTTATCCTCACAGTTCTTACAAGCATCGGTCCGCCCGGCGCGCATTATTTTCGATGTTCACGAATATAAGATGCGGCGCCAATGATACCGAGGAACAAACCAACGACCGAAGCTATGTATGAAACGAAATTTATAAAGAATGTCGATTGGATGATATGGATCACCATGAGAAGGGGCAAAATCACGCCCAGCAATGACAGGATGAATCCTATCAATATCATTTGAACAGGACTCAGGTGTATCACTTTTCGTAAAGCCAACAAGCCACTGAATGTCCGGGTTCAGGCTCGAAATCAGGCGGTTCCTTTATTTCGCACAAACCCTTGATAGCCCTTGAGCAACGCGGATGGAAACGGCATCCCGGAGGCGGTTTCACGAGGCTGGGCGGTTCGCCCGGCGGAATCTCTTTGTAGGTGTCTGCATTTTTGGCATCCGGTTCGGATGTGCCGGTGAGCAAAGCTACTGTGTAGGGATGCAAAGGATTATCCAAAACCTGCCGCACTTTGGCTTTTTCAACCAGGTTACCTGCGTACATCACGAAGATACGCTCGGAAAAATAGCTGACGGTGGACAAGTCGTGAGTAATATAGATCACGGACAGGTGATGCAATTCCTGTAAGCCGCGCAGAAGTTTGAGGATTTCCACGCGCACAGAAGCGTCCAGCATCGAGACCGGTTCATCGGCCACCAGAAATTTAGGTTCCATGATCATGGCCCGCGCGATCACAACGCGCTGCTGCTGCCCGCCGCTGAGCATGTGCGGATATTTAGGCAGGAAGTCATCGACCGGGCTCATTTTAACTTCTTCAAGAGCCTTGCGAATACGCTGGATGCGCTCTTCCTTATCCTTGACACCGCCAATGATCAAGGGTTCTTCAAGAATACGTTTGACATTCATAAAAGACGGCAGGGCGCCATAAGGATCCTGCTGGACGTAACCAACATGGGAATGGTACCAATGCATTCCTTTTGCATCGAGGTCCTTGAGATTCTTATCATCAAAGACGATCTCACCTTTGGTCGGTTTGTACAAGCCTAGAATTGCTTTCATCAGGCTCGATTTTCCACAACCGCTTTCCCCCACGACCGCGATCGTCTCGCCGCGCTGGACATCAAAGGTGACGCCATCCACTGCCTTTACATACCCGGCATGACCAAATCCGAAGCGTCTCAGTTCAAACCAGACGTGCAGGTCATCAATGGATAACAATATTTCTCTTCCGTTGTTCGTTTTCACTTCGTTATCTTTCGTAGCGGCAACCATGACCCTGCTCTTGGCTTAGGAATACAACCAGCATTTAACACGCCGGCTGTCTTTTTCAACCGTGGGTGGATCCTCAACGCACTTCTCAAAACGTGACGGGCAACGGTCTGCGAAGCGGCAGCCTGTCGGCAGATCGATCAGGCTGGGAGGCTGGCCCATGATGAAATCGGGTTCCTTGCCGCCATGCAATCGCGGAACGCTGGACATCAATTTTTTCGAGTAGGGGTGGAGAGGCTCGTCAAAGAAACGTTTCGCATCGCTCATCTCAACGATCTGACCGGCATACATGACTGCCACATCGTCAGCCAACTCACTTGATGTGGCGATATCATGCGTAATGAGGATAAAACTGGCGCCCAGTTCCTTCTTGAGGCGCTTCAAAACATTGAAAATATTCGCCTGTGTAAGCACATCCAGAGCAGATGTAGGCTCATCCAAAATGATGAGGGCCGGCGAAGTGACCAGCGCCATGGCGATCGCCACGCGCTGACGCATCCCGCCGCTTAGCTCAAAGGGATAGCGCTCGATAAAATCTTCCGGAACGCCCACGTGCTGGAACATCTTTCTCACAAGCGAAACAGCTTCCGGCTTATTGATCCCGAGGTGAATAATAGCTGGCTCAGAAACCTGATCTCCAACCCGAATGACAGGATTCAGCGCGTTCATAGCGGCCTGCGGCACCATGGATATGGATGCCCAACGGATATCCTGACGGAACTCTTCATCGTTCAGGACCATGATATCCTTGCCATCAAGGTAGACATGACCAGAATAGGTGCCCGCATTACGGGGTAAGAGTCGCAAAATAGCCTTGGCAAGCGAGCTTTTTCCACAGCCCGATTCGCCCAGGATCACAACAGCGCGGTTGGAATCCAGTTCGAAATTTACACCATCCACTGCCTGAACAGGTCCATGAGTAGTGTTAAAATACAATACTAATTCTTCAATACGGAGAAGTTTGTTATTACTTGCCATTCGTTTAGATTTCCCTCAATCTTGGATTGAAGATGCGATCCAGTGCAAACCCAAGCATGGCAAAGCCAAAACCTGTGACCATCAACAATGCAGCCGGTTCCAGAATCCAATAATAATATCCTTTATACAGAGCACCATTTGTGTCTGCATCATTGATAATCTTGCCCCAGGTCGGCAGAACGGGATCCCCCAAACCGAGTACGGCCAGCGACGCTTCGAGGAACACGAATGAAGGTACGGATTGGACTAATCCAGGGATCAGCAGGGGGATCATGCGTGGGATCAGATATAAGAAGATGATTCGCGCGTTAGAGGCTCCATAAGCACGCGCCGCCTCGATATACATCGACTCCTTTACTTGCAGGAAGATGGCGCGATAGCTCTTAATGGAGCCGGAGAAAATACTGAGCAGAACCGTTACCCCCAGAATTACCCATAGGCTTCGGGAATAAAACGTGCCTACCATTACCAAAATAGAGAGGAAAGGCAAAACGAGATTGATTTCCGTAATACGCTGGATCAATTCGTCCAGCCAGCCTCCATACCACGTACCAATTGCCGCGATGATCATTGTGAGAACAAGAGTACCGAGAGAACCGATGAGGCCAAACGCCAATGCAACCGGCGCGCCCCATAGCAACGGCAACACCAAATCCCGACGCTGCTGGTCAGTGCCTGCAAGCCCAAACACATCCCCCTGGAAAACAAATTCGGCGTTGATGTCTGAACCCGGCTCGAATGTGGTGCCAAGAATTTGTAGTTGATATTTCCCCTTTTGGATAGCCTGGGTCTTTGGATCCTCAAACAACGCCTGCATCGGATTCGCGCCATTCAATCTTTGGAGTAATCTTTGATCCTGTGAAATGCGCAGAGTCGCTTTTTGGCTGATGCCCAAATCATCAATCCGTATCTTCCGGCCATCGGGAGTTAACCACGCGATGGAAATAAATGGCTGCTTTTCCGCATACTTTGTATCGAAATACAAGATCATCTCTTGAGGATAATCATCATATTGAAAATCAAAGCTGTAGGAAATATCAAATGTGGCCGTACCTTGCGCGCCTGGCGTAACAACCTTGGTCATTGTGCCATTGGAAGTATTTACATCAAAAGACGCAGGAAGTTTCTTTTCAGAAAAAAAGTTAAACCATTCCGGGGGCGCGAATTTTGGATTTCTGTACCAGACATCTTCACCACCCCGCCAGAGATTGATCGCCTCATTATAAGGAATTTTGATCACTGTATAGATAGCAGTAGCCACCAACAATAAGATGATAATCAACCCAATGATCGCAGAAGGATAGCGAAGGACTTCCCGAAAGGAGTTTTTCAGCGTATTCATTATTAATTGCTCCCCACTTTGACTCTCGGGTCAACCAATGCATAAACGAAATCCAACAGGAAAACAGTTATAGCCAGGAGGTAGGCATAAATGATGGTGGTCCCTACGATCACAGGCGTATCATATAAACCAATCGCTCGATACAAAGTCCGTCCTAGGCCCGGCCATAGAAAGACCGTTTCAGTAATAATTGCTCCGCTCACCGTGCTGATGAGCAAAAGTGCAAAATTCGTAATGATCGTCGGCAAAGTCGGTTGCAAAATGTAACGGCGCTCAATATCGCGCGCCGGGAGACCTTTGGCCTTGGCCATTTCCACGTAATCTTCACTCGAATAGATGAGGAAAAATGTTCGCCAGTTGTAAATGCTCAAAAACAGCGAACTAATCACTAATGCTGACGCGGGGAGAATCATATGCTTTATCACATTGAGTGCCAAATCAACCGGATTGCTTGGCGGCGGCGAGTCGACCATTCCGCCAAAGGGGAGGATCTTAAGAACAGCCGCAAAGATGAGAATAAAGAAAATCCCGTAGAACCATGGCGGCGCCGCAGAGGTCGGTGAAAGCGTAATCGTCAACTTGTCCCACCAACTGCCATACCGGCGAGATAGAGAAAGTGCCAGAAAAACGCTTATGAAGAACAAGAACATTTCTGATGTACCCATCAATAAAAGAGTGGCAGGCAGGCGCTCCAAAATAATCAGACGCACTTCTTTGGAGCCGCTATCGCTGGTCATATTGATGGCGCGGCCCAAATTAAGAGACAACGCATTGATGAGATATCTGGCGTTGCGGACTGCGACGGGCGTATCAAGGCCCACGCGCTTTTCCTCCATCGCAATGCTTTGCTGCAACAACTGCTTGCGTTGATCAGAGGTCATATTACGATAGGCAGGGTTACCTGCCAATTGCTGCGTAAAACGGTCGCGAATATCATTCTTCATGATCTGATCTACATAGCCGCCCATATTAGCGATCATGATCGTCAGGTAAATGCCGATCACAACGGTTACGAATAAGGTCAATAACCGTACGATCGTATAGCGGGTCACGCGTAAAAAAGTGCTATTGGCAAGCGATGACTTTCTTGCCTTTATGCCTTCAGAAGGCGGCTGAGCAGCAACTGCCATGGATACCTCACTAACACTAGATGTAGATAGGGGCAAGGTTTCCCTTGCCCCTATCTATTATACATGGGTTCGTTCCAGCTTATGGAACCGTCACGAAGTCCAGTGAAGTGAAGGTCGGTACAGCAACAGGCAGCGGAACCACCGCCACTTCGATCTTGTCAGACCCAGCCGTCAGTTTCGACGTTTGATCCGCACTGAGGACGACTTGATAATGACCATCGGCAACAGCCTTGGCATCGCCGCTCGCGACAACCGCGCCCGTGGCGTCATACAGCAAGTACTTCACCGCCTTGATCTCGTTTTGCGGGTAAGGATTGCCCTTGAAGGTTATATTGATATCGAAGGTGGCGGTATCGCCAATCTTCACCTGAGCCGGGCCATCCAGTGCTGCATCTGCAAACTTGGGCTCGCCAAAGTTGCTCCAGCGGTCAGCCAGATCAACATAATCCGGGTTGTTCTTCAGAGTGAGAGTCTTTTCAGTCAGGAAGACTTTATCCAGAATGTAAGCCCCATCACCCACCCAGAAGTGACCATGGGCTTTGTACCAGGCCGTTAGGTTATCGTAGCGTTGCTTGGCCTGATCTGCGGTAACGTATTGACCAAGAGTAGGAGCGTAGGGAATGAGGGACTGGCTATCGGCCTCGGCCAAATGTTTGGACAGGATATCGAGGCTCGGACCACCGATCCAGCTCATCCATTCGACCTTCTTTTTATCTGCCGCATCAGATGAGTAGGCCAGTTCACCATTGGCTACAGCCATATTGGAGACCGCAATCATATCCCAGCCAGCATCACCATAAGCATACATAATATTGGCTCCAGAATAGGTTCCGGGCCACATGGTATTCACATTCAACTCTGCATCGCGATAGTAGAAATCGCTATACCATTCGATTGTCAGAGGACTGGTGGAATCAATCTTGAAGCCCTTGAATGTGGACTGGAACTGCTGGAAGGCCGGGACAGTCGACTCGTCGTAGATCTTGCTGTCCTTATTGGCCTGTTCAAAGGTTAGGATCATCGGCATCAGGAAATCAGCCACAGATAGTGGGCTGCCATCCTGCCATTTGATCTTGTCAAACAGATCAGCCGGATAAGTGACCAGGCTCTTCACCTTGGCGGTGGAAACGTCTCGACTACCCAACTTATAGGTCATTCCACTATCCATAGTTCCTACAAAGTCTTTGGCAAATGAAACTAGTTCAGCCTTCTGCTCATCGGGAGTCTTCAGTCCATTAATCTTCTTCAATTCATCGCTCAGGCTGGTTTGGGTAGCCTTATCTTTTAGCACCGTAGCGACATCAACAGTGGAACCTGTAGCTTGAGAATATTGGGTTCCAAGATCAGTCAGGAATTTGCCGAAGGCGGTGGCGTCAAACTTGGTGAAATCAACGGTTCCTGCCGCGTCGGTCACCTTGGAGACAAATTGATCAACCTTGCTCTTGGCCGCGGCGGCATCGCCTGCAGTGATGAACTTTTGCGTCTTGACATCCCAATCAACGTTCGCGTCGGTCGGAACTGTAATCGTGTCAGCAGTATTCAGCGTGACCCAATCGAGAGTCTTGCCAACCGGCAGGCCAGTCTGAACGGTTACTTCGGCTTTGTCTATCCGCAGCGGCCAGAACAAGCCGGTATACGGATCATACATGACGCCGCCATCCTGAGTCATACCATAGGCTGCATGATCGAAGGTCCAGTTATCACCACCAACCGGGTTCCACGGATCTGCAAACATCTCCGGCTCGCCCCATTTCAATTGGCCGCCTTCCTGGCCGATGAAACGAATGGTATGGGGTCCTACCTGGGCAGTCTCAATGCCGGCGGCCAGGTCAGCAGTCGCCTGCACTTTCGTAGAGTAGGGGGCAAAATTCTTGCCATCAATCAGAAAGACCTGCAGGGAATCTTGCAAGCTCAACTTAAGAGCCTCAGCCATCATCTGGCGGCGTTGATCAAGAGTGGTGAAGTTGGCGTTGGCAAGATCGTCGCCAACCTTCTGGAACGCGGGATCAGCTGTATTGGACAAGAAAGGTTGGATGCCCTGTACGCTGGTGTTCAGATACATCTGCTGGAACATGTCCTTCTCATCGCGGCTAATGGCAGTTGATGACCACGCAGCAGTATAGAGAGTCCACTTGCCATCAGCAGGGTCAGTACCGATCCACAGCGGTGAAGCTTCAGAGCCCTTCTTGTATTGCTCATCCACGGTGAAGCCAACGCTCTCGAGCTGTTTGGTCACGTAATCGCCTTGTGGGATACGAGTGCCATCGCTGTCATTACGTACGAGGAAGATCAGGGTGACCGGCTTGCCCTTATATTGCCATTTGCCATCAGGGCCAAGCGTCGCGCCGAGGCCTTGCATTTCAGTGGTAATGATTTGCTTGGCCTTGTCCGGATTATAGGCATACTCAGCCTCTAAGCCGCGGGCAACGTCGGCAAGGTCTGCATATTCTGGGCCGTTGGTTTGAATGGTAAACCATTTGGGCAGAGCGCCACCGGCGTACATTTCCTGGTTAATGTAATTGCGATCAAATAACCAGTTGGTGGCTTCACGGATCTTGCGATCAGAGAAGGGATTGAGGGTATTGGCATCCTTGAGGACGGCCGGGTTGTACATAATATCGTAGTACAAACCGTTCGACTCGCCATAGCTCAAACCAGCATCTTTGATGGCTTGAAGGTTGTTGGCAGCCAGACCGCCAGCATAGATATCGATGGCTCCAGCCTTCAATTGCGTTACAGCAGAGTCAGAGGACACAACCGAGAAATCAATCTCATCCAGCCAACCGCCATGACGGGTGGTGGGCGGAACTGCAGTCGGGGCCGCGGTCGGAACTTCCGTAACAGGAGCGGTAGTCGTGCTCGGTCCGCATGCAGAAAGCACCATGCTCATGACCATGAGCAGGCCGAGAGCTATCATAAAGCGTTTCTTTAACATTTTCTTTTCTCCTCCAAAATATTTGGAATAGGATGTGAATGGGGTGATGGAACGAAAAGAAACTATGTATTATTTTATTAAGCTTTCACCTCCTTTACAAAGAACAAATTTATTCCTTGTTCTACTACCTATCGTATTTATGAGGCACTTGAAAATTATACTCTATTTCACAAGCACGTCAATTTTACGCGCCAGGAAAGCACATCTGTATGCAAAGGGCCGAAAAAACCTTGCGGCTCCTCGACCTGGCGTCGATCTTGTATCTCTGCAATACCCCGCAGCTTGAATATCCATGTGTAGTAGAATGATTTTCAAAGGCATCTTTTCGAGAAGATACTTTCAAAGTTCCAAATTCCATTGAAAGGATCACCATACATTCATGACTGTCATAGGTTTTATTTTGGCGGGGCTGGCGGCTCTTGCCGCGGGAGCGGTCAACGCGCTGGCTGGCGGAGGCACGCTGATCACTTTTCCGGCTTTGGTCGCGCTTGGACTTCCAGCGGTGGCGGCCAACGTTACCAACACCATGGCCCTATCCCCCGGCTACATCGGCGGGACATTGGCGCAGATCCACGATCTAAAGGGGCAGGAAAAAAGATTATGGCTGCTCATCCCAGCTGGTGCCATCGGCGGGATCATCGGCGGGATATTGCTTATTTATTCCGGCGAAAAACTTTTCCATGCCCTCGTGCCTTTTCTGATCCTGCTGGCTTCGGGCCTGCTCGCCATTCAAGATCCGCTGCGCGCCTGGCTCGTGCGCCGCGCGGAACAAAACAAAGGGGGCACACCTTCTGATAAATGGGCCGCAATCCCGATCGGGCTGGCATCCATTTATGGCGGATATTTCGGCGCAGGTTTGAGTGTGATCGTGTTGGCCGTTCTGGGTCTCGTGCTCGAAGACACACTGACTCGTCTGAATGCCCTCAAACAAGCGGTCGCGTTCGCCGTCAACTTCGCCGCCGCGATCTTTTTCCTGTTTTCCGGAAAAGTTGTCTGGCCGGCGGCGATCGTCATGGCGGTCGGCGCGTTGATTGGCGGCGCCCTGGGCGGACGGCTGGCGGGCCGCGTCAAACCTGCCACCCTGCGCTGGATCGTAGTCACGATTGGCGTGGCCGTCTCGATCATTTATTTTGTGCGCGGGTAAATAAAATAGTATTTACGCAAAATCGTGTACTTTCACCGCCAAGTCGCCAAAGCGCCAAGTATTTTGAGAGTTCATCCTGGCGTTCTCCGTGTCTTGGCGATCATTTCTGCGTAAGTTCAGTTTGAGCAACACAAATTAAACAAAAACAACCCTGCAATTTCGTCGGGCTGTTTTTCATCCATGGTCAATGATCCATTATCGATCTCTATTTCCCCAGCAACACATTGGCTATATCGGCCGTGCTGCTCAGGATCAGATCCGCATCAAACTGTTTCAACTCAGACGCTTCGCCAAACCCGCACAGCACGCCGACGGTTTGCGCGCCCGCCGATCTTCCAGCGCGGATATCCACCGCCGTGTCGCCGATCATCAGGCAGGCCTCAGGCACGACCTCCATTCTTATAGCGGCCAGCCGGATCGGGTCCGGGTAAGGTTTCGTGTGTTTGGCAGAGAGTCCCGTTACGATCGCATCAAAATATTTCGCCAGGTCGAACTGGCCGAGAAAGGCCATCGTTCCATCTTCATCGCGCGCGCTGACAATCGCCATCGGATAATGTCCGTGCAAACGCGCCAGCATTTTGTCCACGCCAGGGATCAGCAGGAAACGCTTGGCCCGCTGCCTGCGGTTGCGATTGAACCAGTGGACCACTGCCATCATTTCATCATCAAGGCCCCATCGATCCGCCAGGCCAAGCAGGACATTGCCCGGCGCTTCAGCCCACATCACAAATCGACGGGCGGCGCGGGCTGGGTCGTGGAACAAGAAGCGCGCCAGAAAGCGCTGCACCTTCTGCGCATAAAGATCATCGGTGTCGCTCAACGTGCCATCCACATCAAAGCACAGCGCTCGAATGCGGGAAAGTTCAAGAGGCATGTTTCGATTGTACCCGAACGTTATGCTATACTTTGCGCATGAGCGACACGCGGGCACACTCGCAGGCTGTCGAAGAGCAGTGCGTCGCGAGAAAAAAAGCCAGTTTGAACCGCAACCCTCTACGAGGGCAGGCGAGCGCGACCCTTTGCAGGGCAGGCGAAGGCGAAGTTTTAAAGGTTTTCTTGGCGTTCTCACTGCACTTGCATGCAGGTGCAAGTGTAGCGGGCTTCGCGGTAAAAATGCCCGCCGCTGGGGTTCTCCGACCAACTGCTAGAACATAATAATCATGGCTGAAGATCGAACTCGATCATTGCTCGAACTCCTGATCCAAATCAATCGCGAAGTCCTCGCGACGCTCGACCTGCGCACCGTGTTACAGCGTCTGCTCTTTGCCGCTCTTCAAAACGTCGGCGGCGAACGCGGCAGTATCGTGGTGTTGGATGATAATAGCAAGCCTGTGGATGCGGTCATCGTCTACGGCCAGGGTTTTCTCGAACATACCCCGCAGCAATTACTAGAGACCGTGGATAGAGGCCTGGCCGGATGGGTGGTAAAAAACCGCAAGGCTGCACTGGTGCCCGATACGAGTCAGGATGAACGCTGGCTCCAGTGCCCGGATGAGGCGCGCGACAAAAGCGGACCCAAGTCCGCAATCTGCGTGCCGCTTCTGGCGCGGGACCGATTGGTGGGGGCGCTGACCCTTGTCCATTCCGTACCGAATGCTTTTACATCCGAACATTTTGAATTCATGCAAGCCATCGCTGACCAGGCCAGTATCGCGGTGCTGAACGCGCAGCTCTTCGGCCAATCGCAGAGGGCGCACCAGCGTAACCGCGAACTTTTTGCGGAAAGCATCGACCCGATCTTCATCACGGACCTGGAAGGCAAAGTCATCGAAGCCAACCGTGAGGCGGTCAGGATAAGCGGCTTCAAACCCGAAGACTTGCGCCGGATGAGCATTGACCAGTTGCACGAAGTCAACTGGAACAGGACCGGTTTGGAATTCGAGAATCTGGTTGAGAAGGACGACTCAAGCTACGAATCCGTGCTGCACAAGGCCGATTCAGGCAGGACGCCGGTCGAAGTCTACGCGCGGCGCGTGGAATTCGAAGAGGCAGATTCCATCCAGTGGACTCTGCGTGACATCCCAGAACGCAAGGATCTGGATTCCCTGCGTGAAGATCTGACAGCCATGATCTATCATGACTTGCGCTCTCCGCTGGGCAATATCATCTCCAGCCTGGATATATTGGAAGGCCTGATCGGTAAAGATGAAACCGCGCGTTCAATTCTCAACATCGCGGTCAACTCCACCAACCGCATCCAGCGGCTGGTCGATTCCCTGCTTGACATCAACCGCCTTGAATCCGGGCAGACCATTGCCACGCAGACGGCAGTCAATCCACAGGACCTGATCGCAACCGCCGTGAAAGATGTGATGCCATCCGCAGCCGGGCATCACCAAACGGTCGAGACCCGCATCGCCGGGCCGCTGGCAGATATCTGGGTGGACGGGGATATGCTGCGCCGCGTCCTGATCAATCTGCTTGAGAATGCCGTCAAGTTCTCGAAGACTGGGGCCAAAGTCATCATCGGCGCGCAGAAAGACATAGAGTCGGTTCGCTTCTGGGTACAGGACAACGGGCCGGGCATTCCTCCGTCTGAGCACAGACGTATTTTCGACAAGTTCGCGCGCCTCAAAGGCAAGGATAAACCCGGCGGCCTGGGCATCGGCCTGGCTTTCTGCCGTATCGCCGTGCAGGCGCATGGCGGGACGATCTGGGTCGAAAGCCAAGAAGGCCAGGGCGCGAAGTTCATCTTTACTCTGCCCGTGATGAGCAAATAAGGTATGAGAGTAAAATAGATCTGGTTTTCACCTTCGGGTGGATGCTTAGGAGATGCCATGCAACCCCTTGCGGACAATATCTATATTGAAGACCATTATCTGGGCGTGACGTTGGGTGTCATCCAACAACAGCGCGGACTGATCCAGATCGACGCGCCGCCTTCGCCGGAAGACAGCCGCTCGTGGCGGGCGGCGCTGATGAGCTTGAGCGGCGGGCCGGAGCGTTTACTCGTCAACCTTGACGCGCATCCAGACCGTACGCTCGGGGCGCGCGCCATGGATTGCATCGTGCTGGCGCAGGAAAAAACTGCGGCGGTTTTCCGCGCGCGGCCAACCACGTTCAAAGCGCAGGGCGCTGAAACCGGCTCAGACTGGGAAACCATTCCCGGGCTCGGCACGGTGCGTTGGGCGCCGCCGGAAATTTCTTTTGGCGATCAAATGAATATATACTGGGGCGAGTCGCCGGTGATCTTCGAACACCATCCCGGCCCGGCGGCGGGCGCCATGTGGGCCATCATCCCCGAACAGAAAGTGGTTTTCATTGGCGACCTCGTCCCCAAGAATCAGCCGCCCTTTTTAGCGCACGCCGACCTTCCGCCGTGGATCGAATCGCTCGACATCCTTTTGGGTCCGGACTATCGCGGCTTCACCTTTGTCAGCGGACGCGGCGGAACAGTGTCCACGTCTGCCATAAAAACGCAGGTCCAATTCATCAAACACATCCACGATAAACTTGAAAAGATGGCGGTCAAAGGCCAGCGTCCGGAATCGACCGAAAAATTGATCGAGCCGTTTTTGACTCATTTCAAATCATCGGCGGCGCGGCACAAACAATATGTTCAGCGTATGCGCTATGGTCTTCGTCACTATTATGCTCGTCACTATCATTTGGGCAATTCTGCCGAGGAATGAATGAACGAAAGACCTTTGCCGATCCTTGAGCTGACGCGCGGACGCATCGTCGAGGCCACTCATACTGGCTCGATCGCCGTCGTGGATGTGAACGGAAAATTGATCGCATCCTACGGCGACCCTCAAACGGTCGCCTTTTTACGCTCCTCTGCCAAACCCTTTCAGGTTTTACCGTTTGTCGAGCGCGGCGGCGTGGAACATTTCGGATTCACATCGAAAGAACTTGCCTTATCCTGCGCTTCTCATGAAACCGCACAGATGCATCTCGATGCCGTCAGGGCTTTGCAGGAAAAAATTGGCATTCAGGAAAGCGACCTGCAATGCGGGCCGCATCTGCCGGGCGACCCGGCCATGCTCAGGTCGGTCATCATCAACCACATCAAGCCCACGGCCAACTTCAACAACTGCTCCGGCAAACACACGGCCATGCTGGCGCATGCCAAAATGCGCGGCCTGCCTCTCAACACTTATTTGGAAAGTGAGCATCCGATCCAGCAGGATATTCTCACCACCTTTGCTGAGATGTGTGAGTACGAGCGCGCCAAGATCGAACTCGGCACCGACGGCTGTTCCGCGCCGAATTTTGCACTGCCGCTATATAACGCCGCGCTCGGCTTTGCGCGTTTATGCGACCCGCGCGACCTGTCCGATGGACGCGCCTCTGCCTGCCGAAAAATCACTTCGGCAATGGCTGCCCATCCCGAAATGATCAGCGGCTACGGCGAATTCGATTGCGAGTTGATGAAGGTCGGCAACGGAAAAATTATCACCAAACGCGGCGCGGAAGGTTTCCAGGCTATCGGACTTTTGCCCGGCGCGCTCGATCCAACTTCCCCCGGTATCGGCATTGCCTTTAAAGTGACCGATGGCGACGCATCCCGCATGAACGACCAGCTTGAATCCGCCGCCCGTGTCCGCCCGGCGGCGGCGTTGGAGGTCCTGCGTCAGCTCGGCGCGTTGAACGAAGGGCAACTCAAAGCGCTTTCGGCCTTTGGCCCAAACAAAATTTTGAGGAATCATCGCGGGCTTGTGACCGGCGAGTCGAGGCCGGTATTTCAGCTAAAGGCAAATGTATAACTTCAGGGGTTACGCATTACGTTTTACGTACTACGTGATGCATAATACGTAAAATGTCAGCTAACATTTCCAAGCGCGCCCTCAAAGTTCATCAAAAACTTTTGGAAGCCTTCGGCGAACCCGTCTGGCGCAATCCACTGCCCGCCATGGACGAGCTGGTTTCCACGATCCTTTCCCAAAACACGAACGACATCAATCGTGACCGCGCCTTCAATTCCTTGCATGAAAAATTCCCGACATGGGAATCCGTGCGGGATGCAGATACAAACGATGTGATCGACGCCGTCCGCCCGGCAGGGCTTGCAAATCAAAAAGGTCCGCGCATACAAAAAGTTTTGCAGGAAATTACCGCAGAGCGCGGCTCGCTCGATTTGGATTTTCTGAAAGATTTGCCGCTCGAGAAAGCGCGCGCCTGGCTGACGAAGTTCAACGGCGTCGGCCCGAAGACCGCCGCGATCGTTCTATGCTTCTCGCTTGGACGTCCGGCCTTTCCAGTGGACACACACATTTATCGCGTTACCGGGCGCATCGGCCTGCGTCCTGAAAAGATGACCGTCGAACAGGCGCACCCTTATCTTGAATCTTTGTTCCCGCCTGAAACCTATTACGCCGCGCACTTGAACATCATCCGCCTGGGGCGTGAGATTTGCCATGCTAGAAAGCCGGATTGCCCGAATTGTCCGATTCGAAAATTATGTGATTACAAAGAAAAGACAAATTAAAGGAATATCCTTGCGAGTCTTCGAGAAGTCTGCGAGAAGCATCGATATATAATATTTTCCTGCTATTAAAAAGGCTATTTCAGATGTTTACATGAAATTGCGACAACCCACAAAGCCGATCTTGATTCTTCGCTAACCCTGCGCTTTCAGACCTTTGAAAAAACGCAATTTGTTACCGTGTGAGGTATCACCATGATCGATTCTTTTGATCACCGCACAAGAAACCACATTTCAAATCTGCCACTCATGAGCTGGATTCTACTTGGCTTTTTCATTACTTTCATGTGGTTCTTCATTAGGCCGATTTTCTTTAATCCATCCCTGGATATGCAATTTAATAAATACATACCGGTAATGTCGCCAATTGGAAATGATTTCAGGGATATTAGAACTGCCAGTTCTGCATGGATTCATACAGGCAATCCTCCCGCGATTTTATATCCTTCACTTACTCTTATCTTTTTTACACCATTTACATTGCTTAACTATGAGGTTGGCTACAAAATTCTCGTCGCGATCATTATTGTTTGTTATCTCTTTATCACATTCGCCATACCTCAATGGATCACCAAATCAAAAGACATTTCCGACTTTGCGATGCTGATTTTTATTACTGGCATCATCTCTTACGGTTTTCAGTTCGAGCTAGAGCGAGGCCAATGGAACATAATCGCCTTCGCATTCACGATGGGTGCAATATATTTATTTCACAACCAACCAAAACATCGGTGGCTTTCTTATTTGTTGTTCACAATATCTATACAGCTAAAGCTCTATCCGGCGATATTCATTTTTTGCTTTATTGAAGATTGGTCGGACTGGAAAGGGAATATCAAGCGAATTGTTGGATTGGGCGTTATCAATATTTTGGCCCTGTTTATATTAGGCTTGGGCCCAATACTCAATACAATTGCAGCGCTGACCGGAATAAGTTCATCCCATACAGGGAGCAACATCAATCTTTCAATCACATCCTTTACGTTATATATTTTGTCTTCGAGTTCAGGCATACTACCCCGCAAACGTGTCTTCTTGTGGTTGCTCGCAAACAATTGGATTCCACAGTTGCTCCTCTGCGCTTTTTTTATTATTTGCTTTCTGATAATTCTTCGGCAGACGTATAAAAAAAGCTCGGGAGGCTTTAATCCCTATATTTTTCTGGCATGTTCAATCGGAGCCTGCATTATCCCTTCGATTAGTTTTGATTATAAATTATCCATATTACCCGCCTCTATTGCGATATCGATTCCAGCCATCCTGCTTTCCAGGAAAGACAAAAATGGATTTTGGATTAAATCATTGGCGTTTGTCTTTTCAATTGCCTATTCATCAACGCTGTATTCATATACAATTAAACCAGCAATACTACAAAACAATCTTCCCGCATTATTGGTCATATTGGTAATTTGTACCATTGCATCTTGTATCAAGCCGCCTACAGAAAGATATCCTTCGTCAGACAGCACATAAGTAAAAGCCACCGTTCAATAAAGCGTTCGATCAGGATAAAAACCATGGAGCGGGCGCACAGGGCAGCGTTATTTCATCATACAACAAGTAGTATGACTGTCATTGGGGCATTTTTAGATCAAGCTTTTGGGTTACGAAGAGTTCCTTAGGGCATACGGGGTTAACAACAAGCTTTTCCTCCGGCTGCATGGGTATTCCGCTGAAACAGTAGACCCTGGACTGCAGCAAAAATTAGTTTCATCACTATTGGAACTCTCGGCAAAAGGCAATGGCAATTTTCTTCCCTTGGATCAACTCAAAATCTTCGGGGACAAATGCTTTTCTCTGAGTCGGTCAGGATCTTGAAATCAATCAGGCAATGGACCGCCGGAAATCCGGCAGCTCTTCTTGTTTAAAATAGATTCTTATTGGTCTTCACCCAATCAAACAACATCTTGATTCCCTGTTCCACGCCAATCTTCGGACTCCAGCCCAGTTCGCGCGCGGCCTTGCCGACATCTGCGTAAAACACGCGCTGGTCGCCGGGGCGCCAGTCGCCGCGTTCAATTTCAATTTTATGTTCGACCAGTCTTTCCAGCATCGGCCCAAACTCGGCCCAAACTGACAGAACATTCTGCGGGCCGCCGCCCATGTTGAAAACCTGCCCGGCAGTCACATCGATCTTTTCAATCGCCGCATCGTACCCGTTCAATAAATCGTCCACGTGCAAAACATCCCGCACCTGCTTGCCGTCGCCATAGATCCTGATCGGTTGTCCGGTCACCGCCGCGATGACGAACCACGCCACCCAGCCCTGATCTTCAATGCCGAACTGACGCGGGCCATAAATGCAACTCTGACGAAAAACAACAGAGCGCAGGCCATAGATACGCGC
>JAJYOH010000480.1 GCA_021796315.1 Chloroflexota bacterium | reverse complement strand
CTATAACTGGTTTGAATCCTTCATCATGGACAAACTGGTCTCGCAAAACACTCCGGGTCCGGTCTTTAAATGGATTTTCAAAATCCCAATCTTGCAATATAAGCTCGGCTTGGGTTGGCTGACCGGCAACTTTGTTTTGTTGTTGACAACGGCAGGTCGCAAAAGCGGCAAGCTGCGTCACACTCCACTCGAATATATTTATGATCGCGAGAAAGACAGGTACCGCATCGCGGCGGGTTGGGGCGGCAAGACGGATTGGTATCGGAATGTGTGTGCGAATCCAAATGTCACTGTACAGGTGGGGCGTAGAAAATTCAACGCAATTGCTGAACGAGCATCTGACGAAGAAGTGGGAACTTATATGATGAACGTCTCAAAACGTCATCCACGCATGGATAAAGTTTGGAATCGCTGGTCAGATCGTCCAGTGGATGGAACGTTTGAAAGCTATGTTTACGCAGCGCGATTCTTCCCGTCAGTGTGGTTGCACCCCATCAAAAACACATAAATCACAACGGCTGTTTTGCCGCCATACCTGCCTTGCGCGGATATTTCGGCGGCGTGGCCGCGAACTTGTGAACCAGTACCAAAAATCTGTCATCGGCCACGCCCGGCAACCGAGCGGCAAGTCACGAATTTCATGGGAAGAATCGAATCAATTCTTCGGACGAAGTGATACGCTTCTTCGGACGAAACGAATCAATTCTTCGGACAAAGTGCTTCACTTCTTCGGACGAAACGAATCGGTTCTTCGGATGAAACAGCCTAATTCTTCGGACGCTGATTTACAACGGCTGCTTTGCCGCCATCCCGGCCTTGCGCGGATACTTGGGTGGCGTGGCCGCGGACTTGTGAACCAGCACCAAAAATCTATCGTCCGCCACGCCCGGCAAATTGACGGGGATCACCTGCTGTAATTTCCCGCCCAATAATTTCATGGCCTTTTCAGCGGACTGCGCCTCGGCGGGTCCGCTTTCACCTTTTTGCGCCAGCATCGTCCCGCCGACTTTGACCAGCGGCAAAAGATATTCAACGAGGATGTTCATGTTGGCGACTGCGCGCGCCGCGGCCCAATCATATTTCTCGCGGTGCTCGGGCTTTTGTCCGATATCTTCGGCGCGCGCATGGATCACTTCCACGCCGGTCAGGTTCAATGTGCTGACGATGTGCTGGCAGAACATGGCTTTCTTGCCGACCGACTCTATAAGCGTCAGCTTCATTTGTGGATATAAAATCTTGAGGGGCAGGCCCGGGAAACCGGCGCCCGTTCCAACGTCGACGAGATGATGCGGCGGGTTTGCGCCCCAGGCCAGCACGCAGGAGAATGAGTCCAGGAAATGTTTGGTGCGGACGGCTTCCGCGTCGCGGATGGCGGTCAAATTAAATTTTTGATTCCAGTCGAGAAGTTCGCGCTCATAAGCGATAAGCGACATAACGTGACGCCCCGTCAATTGAATGTGGAAAAGTTCCTGCGCATTTTTGATGAGCTTATCCATTAAGACGATTATAACAAAATAGGGGCACAGCATTGCTGTGCCCCTACCAACGGGTGATTAACTCTTTGGCTGTTCGGGCTTGACCTTTGGCTTGCGAACTTTGCGGAAGATCCAGCGCACGAGCAGGAAGAACAGGTAGAGCGGAATGCCGATGGTGATGAGAACGGGCAGGGTGAACAGGAAGAAGCCGATCATCCAGTCAACGAAGCCTTGCCAGAAGTAGATCAAATTCTGGATGGCGTCACGCGCCACACCCTGCGGCTTCCATCCGGCCACCACGATGGGCTTGACGGTCTCCTCGGCCACAATGGTTACGCTGATGGCTGACAGCGCGGCGGACTGTTCGTAATATTTGATCTTGCCTTTGAGCACTTCGATATCGCTGTTGATCTGCTGTAATTGCTGGTAGACAGCCAGCACATCTTCGGTCTTGGTCGCGTCTTGCATAATTTTGGTCAACTGATCGGCCGCGGCTTGTTTGGCGGTGAGTTGGGATTGCAGGTCCACATATTGGTCGGTGACATCCTGCCCGGTGCGATTCTCGTTTTGGACATCCACCGCGTCTTTCTTGACCTGTGCCAGCGCGGCATCCAACTGGTCTACCGGCACGCGGACAACGACCTGTGCCTGCGGCACTTGCGTGCCGTCGCTTGCGTAGGTCTGACCGATATTGACGGAGACCACATATCCGCCCATTTGTTTTGCCATGTCCTGGATTTCCGTGGCGCGTGCATTCACATCCTTGACCACGATCGTCAGGTCGGCGTTTTGGATGACGAGGCGGTCGGTCGTTGTTGCGGGTAAATTACTTTCGGGCGCGGCGCCCGCTGAATTTTGAGCGAGCGACTTGGCTGAATCTGCAAAAGGCGCGGGCGCAGCAGCGGGGGCGCCTTCGCCCAATCCGTATGATCTTGGGACCGATGTGGGAGCTGCTGCCGCCCCGCAAGCTGACAAAGCGAGCGCCGCAACGATGGCGATGATAAAGAGTATCCGTTTCATGTCTTCCTCCTTTAGTGGAAAACGCAAGGTTGATTTATTCTTCAGACGAAACGCACTGATAAAAGTTCCGCCCATCAACACTGCTCACTGTTCACTGATAACTGCTCACTGATCACTATTCACTGATAACTGAACACCGTCCTACCAACCTTCCGATAATCTCACCGCGTGCTTCTCGGGCAGGCCTGCCTCACGGATTCGCTTCTGCACCTCGGCGATGTTGTACTCTGTCCGCCGCGCTTCCCAGGTATGCTCCTTTGAATCGTAGATCGCGTATGCGGCGCGCGGATCGCGGTCGCGCGGCTGTCCCACCGAACCCGGATTCAAAATGCAGCGCGGCGTGAGCGGCATGACATCCCCCGGTGTCGTAACTTCCAAAGTCACGCGGTCATTCTTTTCATTCAACTGGAACATGGCCTGTGCGTGAGAGTGCCCAACAAAACAATAGGGCGTATCGAAATGGTCGAAGTTCAAACGCGCTGAGAGCGTATTCAACACATATTCCCAAACCGGGTCACGCGGACTTCCGTGCGCCATCGTTACATCGCCGCGTACTTTTGCGGTTTGCGGAAGCGTGCGCATGAAGTCGATATTATCGGCGGTCATCACTTTTTCCGTCCAGACCAGCGAACGGCGTGCGTCACCGTTGAATGCTTCAAAAGGCATGCGTCCGATCACGGCCACATCATGGTTGCCAAGAATACAAGTCGGGCGCGTCAACTCGCGCACCTGCTCGACCACCGCGTTGGGGTCCGGCCCGTAGCCCACCATGTCGCCGAGACACCAGGTCTCGTCCGCTTCTCCGGCGTCGTTGAGCACAGCCTCCAGTGCAGCGTAATTTGCATGAATGTCCGAAATGATCAGAATGCGCATGATTACTCCAGGAGCGCCGCGACATGTTCGATAATGGCCTCGGCCACTTCGGTCTTGCTCATCAACGGCAAGGATTTTTTTTCCCCATCCGCAAATAAAAATGTGACGCGGTTTGTCTCCACGCTAAAGCCGGCATCGTGCGCTGAAATATCGTTGGCAACAATAAAATTTAAATGTTTCGAGTTGAGCTTCTCTTTTGCGTTTTCAAGCAGATCGCTTGACTCAGCCGCGAACCCAACTGTGATGCGCGGCCGCTTCTTTTCTCGACGTAAAGCGGCCACCGCTTCGAGAACATCTTGCGTGGCTTCAAGCTCGATCTGCGGAATCCCGTCCCGCTTCTTCATCTTGTTTCCCGCCGTCTGCTTCGGTCGGAAATCTGCAATGGCGGCGGCCATGATGAGCGCATCTGCATCGGATGATTCTTTTACAACGGCATCCAGCATTTCCTTCGCCGTTTCCACGCGGAGGATGTTTGCGCCAATGGGCACGGTCAACGCGGTGGGCGTGGTGATGAGTGTCACGCCCGCGCCCGCGTCAATGGCGGCTTGTGCCACCGCGTAGCCCTGTTTGCCCGACGAACGGTTGGTCAGCACCCGTACGGGGTCGAGCGGCTCGTGTGTGCCTCCAGCCGAGACGACAACTTTTTTAGCGGCGAGCCGGCCGCGGCGTCCGAGCACGAGGCGAATGTGACCGATGAGTTCAAGCGGTTCGAGCAAACGTCCAACGCCTGAAAGCCCCGATGCCAAATGTCCTTCGGCTGGCCCGGCAATATGTGCGCCGCGTTTTGCCAGTGTCGCAAGATTTTCCTGAGTTGCCGGGTGATCGAACATGCCGCCATCCATGGCGGGCGCGATGAGCAGCGGACATTGCGCGGCGAGCGCGGTGATGGTTAGTAAATTATCAGCCGCGCCTTGCGAGAGTTTTGAAATGGTATTTGCCGTGCAAGGCGCAATGACGAGCAGGTCGGCGCTTTTGCCGAGGCCCACGTGAAGCACATGTGCTTCGCCGCCCCACAGGTCGGATTCGGTGTAAGCCTTGCGGCCTGTGACGGATTGCATGGTGAGCGGCGTAATGAACTTTTCCGCGGCAGGCGTGAGAATAACATCCACCTGTGCGCCCATTTGCGCCAGCTTGGACGCGAGATCGGCGGCCTTAAAAGCCGCGATTGATCCTGTCACGCCGAGCAGGATATGTTTTCCTTGGATAACGCTCATACGGGCTGATTATACTTCCTAAGTGATAATGGTCTTTTCGCTGAGCTTCTATCGATAAGGCGCCTGGCCCGGAGAACCATTTTGAAGCATTACCCAGTTATTGAAGTTATCAGGCCCGGCGGGATTTTTCCGCTCAACCGACCAACAGCTTGATGTAACCAGAGGCAGCCCATCTCCGGGCGTATCGCGGAAGTCCTGCAGATAATTGCCCAGAGTCGGGTTCCCATAAGTGGATACCACCTGCAATACTGAATTGGAACCGCCG
>JAJYOH010000479.1 GCA_021796315.1 Chloroflexota bacterium | reverse complement strand
ACCCCAATTTTTTTAGGCGGATATGAAACGGATTCTTGCCCTCTTACTATTAACTTCAATAATCACGGCCTGCCGGCCCACACCTGCGCCTCAGACGCCGACCCAGCCGGTTGAGGCCTCACCCGCTGCCTCATCCAAGCCCGAAGCGTGGTGGCGTGACGCCGTTTTCTATGAAGTCTTTGTCCGCAGTTTCAACGACAGCAACGGGGACGGCATCGGCGGCTTCAACGGCCTGATCCAAAAGTTGGACTACATCCAGAGCCTCGGCGTAACGGCCATCTGGCTCATGCCCATTCACCCATCGCCTTCCTATCACGGATACGATGTGCTCAATTATTATGCAGTCAATCCCGATTATGGCACGATGGCTGACTTCAAACATTTACTGGACGAGGCCCACAAACGCGGCATCAAGATCATCATTGATCTGGTGCTCAACCACACATCCAGCCAGCATCCGTTTTTCGTGGACGCCCTGCACGGGCCTGCTTCAAAATATTATGACTGGTATATCTGGTCTGACAAAAACCAGGGCAACCACTGGCATTCTGTTATGGGAGATATGTCAAAATATTATTTCGGGATTTTCTGCGATTGTATGCCGGACCTAAATTACAACAACCCGCAAGTGACTGCTCAAATGCAAGACGTTACGCGTTTCTGGCTGAACAATGTGGGCGTGGATGGTTTCCGCATGGACGCTATCAACCGTCTCATTGAAGACGGAAGCAAAACCGAAAATACGCCTGCCACACATACCTGGTTGAAAGGGTTTTACACATCTTACAAAGCCGACAACCCGAATGCGTACGCCATCGGGGAAGTCTATGGCGCAGACGCTTCGCTCGCAAAAACTTACACCGGTGATCAGCTTGATGAAGTCTTCAATTTCGAAATTGCCACCGGCATTTTAAATAGCGTTAAAGGTGTCTCCAATATTGGCATCAACAGCGCCCTGACCTTTGCAACCCAAACTCTGCCTGACGGAAATTACGCCACCTTTCTGACCAATCACGATCAGGATCGCGTGATGAGCGTTTTAGGCAACGGCACAAACAAGGCAAAGCTCGCAGCATTCTTAATGCTGACTTCACCGGGCACGCCATTTATTTATTACGGCGAAGAGATCGGAATGCAGGGTGAGAAACCCGACGAAGATATTCGCCGTCCGATGCAATGGGACAACACTACAAACGCCGGATTCACAACGGGCAATCCCTGGCGTGCGCCAGCCGATGATTTTTCAACAGTCAACGTCGCCGCTCAAACCAATGATCCGAATTCGCTACTATCTTTTTATCGCGACCTGATCTCCCTCCGCAAACAAAAACCCGCGCTTCGCACCGGAAAAATTATCCTGCTGGATACCGGCAACACCGGTGTCTACGCCAGCCTGCGCACAGACGGGACCAAATCATTTCTGATATTGGCTAATTTAAAAAACGAGCGGGTCAAAGATTACAGTCTGACGCTAAAAAGCTCGGCGCTTGCAGAAGGAACATATTCACTTGCGCCACTTTACGGTTCAGGTAATTTCGGATCCCTTCAAATGAACGCCGGTGGAACATTCGGCGCGTACCAACCATTGGCGGAAATCCCGCCTTACGGAATGTATATTCTGCAAGTCACCCCCACAAAGTAAAGTAGAATTCACTCGCCCTCAAGGTAGCAGTGGGCAAACATTTATGACGAGGTTTCTTTTATGTACACCCCTAAATGGGTAACCGATGCAATTTTTTATCAAATCTTTCCTGATCGTTTCGCCAAATCGGAGCATGTCCAAACGAACGGACTGCCTTTCGAGCCATGGGACTCTGCCCCGACCCATTACGGATTCAAAGGCGGTAACCTGCGCGGCGTCACCGAACATCTTGACTATCTCAAAGACCTTGGGATTAACGCAATCTACTTTACGCCGGTATTTGCATCGGCGTCAAATCATCGCTATCACACCTATGATTACTATAACGTTGATCCCATTCTGGGCGGCAACGAAGCTCTGGAGGAACTGCTAAATAAGGCCCACAAAAAAAATATGCGCGTGGTGCTGGATGGCGTCTTCAACCACGCCAGCCGCGGCATTTGGCAATTCCATCACGTACTCGAAACCGGCGCGGCTTCACCCTACAAGGATTGGTTCCATTTTGACCCTGATCGTTTAAATGGCAAACGCCACTGGGGCGCGTATCCGGGTGCGGAAGAGATCAAGGCATTGAAGCATGGCGAGGATAGTCTCAGCGCCATCGGCTACAAAGCCTGGTGGAACCTGCCCGCCCTGCCCAAGTTCAACACCAATTTGCCTGCCGTGCGCGAATTTATTTTCGGCATCGCCGAACATTGGATTAAGTTCGGTATCGATGGCTGGCGGTTGGATGTACCCGGCGAAATTGACGATGATTCTTTCTGGCAGGAATTTCGACGCCGCGTGCGTGCCATCAATCCGGATGCCTATATTGTCGGCGAAATCTGGCAGGACGGCTATCGCTGGCTTCAAGGCGATCAGTTCGACGCCGTCATGAATTATCTCGTTACCAGCGCCTGCCTGAGTTTCTTCACAGGCGAGCATCTCGACATCCACGCCGCGCACGAAGCGGGCGGATTCAAAGATAACGTCCACCCGATCGACGTTCACCAGTTCGCGGATCGGATCGACTCGATTCTGGAGATGTATCACCCAGACGTGACGCGCGTTCAGTTGAACCTGCTCGACAGCCACGACACGCCTCGCTTCCTGACCTGTGCCGGCGGCGACCTCAACAGCCTTAAACTGGCCCTGACGTTTCTCTTCACCTATCCCGGCGCACCATGCATTTTCTACGGCGACGAGATCGGCCTCGACGGACGTCACGACCCGGAATGTCGCAAGTCTTTCCCGTGGGATGAGTCAAAATGGAATCATGAGCTGCGTGATTTCGTCAAAGAGTTGATCGTTCTTCGCAAGACTCATGATGTGCTGCGCTGGGGAAAATATCAACGACTACACTCCGCCGAGGGCGTTTACGCTTTCAAGCGCTCATCAGAGGGCGAAACGCTCATCATTGCGCTGAATGCAGCCGAAGAGGCGCGCTGGCTTGAAGTCGCCGCGGCCGATCTGGGCCGGGGCAGGAAGTGGATTCTCTTCGGGCAGGCCGAGATCCAAAAAGAAGATGGCATCCTGCGCGTGACCATCCCGCCGCGTTCGGGAATCGTATTGAAGTAATCCATAAAAAATATCACGTCATTGCGAGCTGCTGTTCTTCGCAGCGAAGCAATCCCCACCGCAAATTGGGAGATTGCTTCGGAAAAAAAACACCCTCGCAAAGACGTGAAGATATATAGCTTAGCCCGCCATCTTTATCCCCAGACTGCTTTCACAAGTTCCGGCAGAATCTCACCAGACTTGCCTTGAAGGAAATAATCGGCTTTCGGCGTGAGCGGCGTTGGCTCGGCGTTGATCTCGACCACAACTGCGCCGCGATTGTGCGCGGCATACGCCAGCGTCGCGGCCGGCTGGACGACTCCGGATGTGCCAATCGAGAAGAATATGTCACAGGTCCGCGCGGCTTCGACAGCCAATTCCAATTCGACACGCGGCAAGGCTTCACCGAACCAAACCACATGTGGACGGAGCAATCCGCCACAAGCCGCACAACGTGGAACATCCATCCCATCATCATTCCACTCTTCGACGAATTGTTCACACTCCGAACATCGCACCTGCTGAATATTCCCATGCAATTCGATCACTTGCGGACTGCCCGCCATAACATGCAAGCCGTCAACATTTTGAGTTATGAGGGTAAATTGAGAAATGCGCCGCGCCATCTCAACCAAAGCATAATGTCCGGGATTGGGGCGCACCTCCTTGATGGCTTCACGACGCCAGGCATACCAATCCCAGACAAGCTTCGGGTCGCGGGCGAAAGCTTCGGGCGAAGCCAGATCTTCAGGCCTATGCCGTGCCCACAAACCGGTCTGCGCGTCGCGAAAGGTGCGGAGCCCGCTCTCTTGTGAGACTCCGGCGCCGGTCAACACAGCGGTGTAATTAGCCTTCCGCAAAAATTGAAGAAGCTCCGGCGCAAAATCCATATTATGGACACGGGGAATAAGCAATACTATTCAGCACAACCTGGGTGCGGCCAATCACGTTTAGTTTTTTGTCAGTCGCCACAAATTGATATTGTACCCATGCCAGCGTAAATTCGCGATAACCCGGAAGGTTTTCCGCAGTCAGTGTATACGTAAAGGTTCCTTTGCCGTCATTATCCATTATCGCGCCGGATCCCCAGTGGGTGGCCTCGAAAGGGGATTCTCTGTCCTGTAAACGAAGGAACAGCAAAACAAAATGGGTATGGGTAACATCAGACGGTCTGGCAACGACCTGAATTTTATTCAGCGGGCAGGCGCCCCAATGCAGGATATTTCCGCTCATCGAGTAACTGGAAAAACCGCTCGCCTCAGGCGTATTGGAATTAGGTGTAACGGAATTAGGCGAACTGACTGCTTGCCCCACCGTCCAAAGCGTGCCGGTTGGAATTGGAGTATCCGATGGAGAACCCATGGACCCTAAGTAAATCAAGGTTGGCGTGGGAGTAAAGGTCGGCGTTGGTTGGGTGGGCATGATGCTTGGCGTGCTGGTGGAGGTGACGTATACCGTCTCAGTCGGAAATGCAGTCGGCAGGGGCGAAATGGGCATTCCTGGGATCAACCTGGTAATATCTGAGACCGAACAGGCCAACATGGATAATCCGAGCATAATGATCAAAGCTGGCTTTCGCATACATCACCTCGTTAAGCCATATTTTACTTCATCCAGGCAGTCCAATATTTTGAGTCTTCCGAAATCTCGAAATAATCTTGTCTCAATATGTGGCAGCGCAGACAGCCTG
>JAJYOH010000478.1 GCA_021796315.1 Chloroflexota bacterium | reverse complement strand
TGGGTTGCAGACGCAGCTAGCGTTTGCTGAACATCTTCGGGAAGTTCCGCGAAGTGGCGGAGGCGTCGAAGAACATTTGAAATTTGGATGAAGTTATTCATGCAGATTGGAGGAGGCGAGAAAGATGAACGATGTTTTGACGAACCAGCGGGCGGGGGGAGGCATGAGGTGATTTTACCGCGAAGAAAACAGGATGGAGTCGCCGCGGATTCGTGCCGCCCGCGCGCTGGCAGACAATTCCCAACCGCCACATGGTCACTTCCCAGGCGCGTCCGCGCTGGATGATCTGCGGGGTGGCATAACGCGAGAAGGGGTAGGTTTCGAGGAGGTGGGAGGTGATGCGCTGCATGGGGGCAATTATAAGATAAACAACTCGAATCAAATTTCGCAGAGAGATGTTGTTGGAATTTTGCCAGACGTCTTGCGTAAGTATCAAAAACCGCTCTCGTCGCCGCTTGCACTTTGTTCTTTGAGTGTCCCCGGCGGCGAGCACTGGAGGGCGGCTCAGACTGGAACGATGCGGGCCAGAATTATCAGGCTCATCCCTCCTCGTGGACAACCGGTGTTGTAATCCATGATGTGGTTGATCAGCAAATCGAATGCGCCACGGCCCTGGATTTTTTCAGTGCGGCAGGGACGATTCAAAATGTAACGATTGATACGGCGGGCGATCACGTTCACGGAGCAGGTTGTGCTTATACGGATAACGACGGAGATCGAACAGGCTGGTCAGACGGCATCACATTCTTCGGTCCCGCGCAGACCGTGAAAGACAACACCATTATCAATCCGTCCGATGTCGGCATCGTCTTCTTCGGCGGCAAGAACACAACCATTGCAAACAACACAGTCAAAGTGACGCAGGGCAACTATGGCGCCTTCGCGGGCATCGCTCTTCATCCATGGATCCTGGGTGATATGTCTGGGACGCAGATTGTTGGAAATCAAGTTTCGAGTGAAGGGGACACAAAATGCGGAGGCATCCACGCCGGCATCAATCTCGGTCCGCAGATGTGGGGCGGCGCGTGCGTTGACACATCCAGCACCGCGATGTTTGGCAACAGCGGATGTTCCACGCATCCCTCCCAGCCGACAGTGGCCGCCTGTACCGGAGGCAAATGCCAACTCTGGGCTTATGTGCCATCTGGCGGAACGCTCACGCTGAAAGACAACACGGTCACAGGCGCGCACATCAATTACTTTATTGAGGGCCTCGACGTTTTAGGCGCTTTCATTGACGAGAACAACATCAGCCTTTCGCCGCAACTTTCTGATTGGGACGCGGCGAAACATGGATGCAATGGAGTCACCTGGGGCGCGCTGGATAAAGTGGCGCATGACCCAACCTTGCCCGGTTACACCGATCTGCTCATCCACTGCGAACGCTAATCTTTTCTCAAAGCAAAACAGGCGGACGAATTCGTCCGCCTGTTTTTTTAACGATATAGATAAAAACTATTGAGACGACTTCAATAACTCTGTCAAAAATTGGAAACCGGCAACACAGACCGAACCGATCACTGGAATCAAACCTAGGACCGCGCAGATCAGACCAAGGCCCCAAACGATCAGCCCGAACCAGCCCGTGATCAATCCGATTCTTGCCAGGTTCTCACCGGTGACCATTCCATCGCTGTTCCTGATTTCCTGAAGTCTTTTGAGGCGTTGCTGAAAATCATCTTGCTGAGGCAGCGCGGGTGCAGAGGCCGCTGCAGTCCTGCTATAACCGCGATTGTGAGCGAGTAAAGTCTCTACTGGCAGGGCATATCGCTAATCGTAAACCTGAACTTGTATTCTCGTCTTGAATCTTGTAAACTAATCCCATAACTGAATACATGGTTCGATGCATCCTCGTGAGCGCGAGAACCCATTGCTTGCAATCTGCCAGACCATCGAGTATTCAACGGTTTCTTTTTGAGAAGAACCTCGTGAAGATCGACCGGCCCAATGGGCAGGTTTGTTTTTTCCAACAGTCAGAGTGACCGACGCCGGATAGGAGAAAATGAAAATGAAAACCCGCATGATGGTATCGATTTCGATCTTGCTCATGGTCTCCATCTCCTGCCAGATGCTGACCGATGTTCTGCCCTCTGGCGGCCCAAATCCGAGCAGCTTCGCCGCTGCGGCCACCTCCCCGATCAGTGTCCAACTCACGTGGAGCAGCGTCGAAGGTGCACAGAAGTACCTGATCGAACGGAACGATGGGCAGACGGAGTACTTCCCGCTCGGAGAGATCCCAGGAGAAACGACCGCGTTTGAAGATTTTCTGGTGCCGTCTAATACGCAGGTCACCTACCGTATAAAGACTGTGACTGCCTCAGGAACCAGTGGAGGAAAAACAGTTTCGCTCACCACACCCCAGGAATTTCCCAATCCATTAACTGTTGCGGCAACATTTGATACTCAGAATGCGCAAAGCCAGGCAATTGGCGCGGACGGCGGGAATGTGTCGCTCACCGATTCCAAGGGCGTGCGCTACACTCTGGACATCCCGGCCGGCGCGTTGGATAACGAAGTGACCTTCACCCTGACCCCGATCGAGGAAATACAGGGACTGCCGCTGAGCGGTGGGATGACTTCCGGGGTGCGGATCGAGCCGGAAGGGCTGACCTTCAACCAGTCCGCCACGTTGAGCATCGAAACCTCCCAGCCGGACGCAGCCGATGAGATGATCAATATGGCATTTGCCTTTGATGGAGAAGGCAGTGAATTTCATTTTGTGCCAGGCAGTTCCGCCGCAGGCACCAGCGCAGTCTTCAAACTGGCCCGCCCTGCAAGTAAACCGTGGAAAATGATCTATGTCCCACAGACCAAGTCATACGGGAGTGGAAAGGGAACCTCCAAGGATATCCGGGACCAGGTCAAGAACCACGCTCCATCCAAGCCCGCAGACAATCTGAACCAGGAGATGGCAGCCGCCGACGATGCGGATTTACTTGTCCCCCTGGTTGATGTACAGGCCGTGAATGCCAGCGATGCAATGCTGCTTTTTTGGGGAAGGAACCTCGAGCTTCAGGTCGCCGGAATAGATGATTGGGCGTCTTTCAATGATGCAGTGGGTGTTTTCCAACAGTGGTGGGAAGATCGGGCGCGCACCAAGAATGAAATCAGGAAGGACGAAATCAATAAACGTGAAGATGCCATTTGGGATGAACTGACCACAAACGCAAAACTCAGGCTGGAGAAGGCGGCCGAGGAATGCAAAAAGTCACCCAACCTGGCTGATGCCAAGAAACTGGTCAAGCAACTGCTGAACGGCAAATCGCCATTCTACAAGAAATTTGCCGAGAAGTTCAACCAGAAATATGGAGCAGATGCCCTCAAAAAGATCAAGTCCAAGCTGGATAAATGCACAATCGGCTACAAGGTTGAACTAACTGGCCCCGACGGTTGGGTGCGCTGGTCTGGCACTATATGCAACCTAGAGCAACCTTTTACCCTATACGGGATAGCCCCCGTCGGTAGGATGCAGGTTACATTCCCCACCCAATTCACCCCATCCTCCGCTACTGCTGGCTTTGGCAGCCAGGATGTTACAGTGTCAACCGAGGGGTGTACAATCCATTTTGTAATGAATGGTCCCTATACGGTAAATGAAAAAAGCCCTGGAGAATTCGAGATTATATGGAACGCAGCCACCGATTACATTGAGAACTCATGTGGATATGCGGATCAACCAGTTCCTGGGCAGACTCACTTCACACTTCAGCCACTCGACACAAATGCCTGCAGCCAGCCGTGAGTGGAAGTCAAGCTGCGAGAAATAGATCTGATTTGTGAGTGGCAGGCCCAACTTCTCACAAGTTGTGCTCCCTGCTCTTTTTCGATTCTGGAGGCAAAAATGAATCAAAGACGACCGATACACAATCTGCTCGCGATCACGCTGATCATCAGTCTGACGCTTGGTTGCGGATTTGCGACATCAATATTCCAAGCAGCGACCCCAACGCCAAACCCAGTGAACACGGAAGTCAAGCGGGACGAACAACGCAGTTCCAGCGCGGTTATCTCTCCAGATGGTGGGACACTTACCGCACAGGGAGCGGATGGAACCAAGTTCACGCTCACCTTCCCAAAGGATGCATTAAGCAATGAAGAAACGATCACGCTGACACCGATCACAGCCATTGACGGTTTACCTTTCAGCGGGGGACTTGTAGGCGGAGTTCAATTGGCACCGGAAGGATTGCGGCTGTTCCAACCTGTCATGCTCACCATCGAATCTCCGAAGACGGTAGCAGCAACAGGCTTCGAGACAGTGGCGTTCGCCTATCACCAAAATGGTGAAGGACTCTACCTCAATCCGTCGGAGGCTAAGGGTAATATACTGACGCTGGAGATATGGCATTTCAGCGGAGCGGGCGCCGCACAAGCGACACCTGCCGAGATCCAAACCCAACAACAGAGCGTTCCCTCCAACGCCGAAGATGCATTCACTCAGCGAATGCGGGATATTCTTGGGCGAGAACGCCAAGCCCAACTGCTGGGCCAGCCCACAGACCCCGACTTGGAGAGAACGATGGGCGAATTCTTACGCGAGGGGTACGACCGCTTCATCGCTCCGCAACTTCCGAATGCGCTCCAAGATTGCGCGGCGGCTCCGGCCATCCTATCCAAAGCGCTCAGTTGGTTGCGCCAAGTGCAACTCCTGGGATATGATGAACAATTTAAGTCAGAGAGTGCGAAGATCATGGAAACCATGGATCAGGCGATTGTCAACTGCTACAACAAAGAATACGATCAATGTGTCATCGACAAAAAAATCGAGCATCGAACGACCATGCTGGGAATGTATCGGCAAGCGTCACTATTGGGAATAGAAGGTCAACTGGATTTCAGCAAAATTGAAAAATGTCCACCGACTCCGAGCTA
>JAJYOH010000477.1 GCA_021796315.1 Chloroflexota bacterium | reverse complement strand
CCATCCGTATCCTACGAACAAGAACATTCAGTAATAAATGGTTGGATTCTTTAAACCCCATCGGAAACTCATTTTAGAAAGGTAATCTGATATATGATGATTGAGGCCGCCCCAGCAAGCAAACCGGCAGGTTTGGAACGGAAATGGAAAGTGTTGATCGCCGTGATGTTCGGGATATTCATGGTCATTTTGGATTCTACCATCGTGAATATCGCCTTCCCAACATTACGTCTCGAGTTCGGCGCCACGCTGACAGATGCCCAATGGGTTTTAAGCATTTATGTGCTGGCGTTGGGAATCACCACGCCCATCTCCGGCTTTTTGGCGGACCGCTTTGGCATCAAACGCATTTATCTTTTGGGATTGGCTCTCTTTACCCTGGGTTCTTTCCTGTGCGGGATCGCTCCTTCACTGGGAACGCTGATCGCAGCGCGGGCTTTGCAAGGCTTTGGCGGTGGTATCGCCCAGCCGCTCGGGCCTGCGCAAATGTATCGTGTCTTTTCGCCCAAGGAGCAGGGGACCGCTTTCGGCATCTTTGGTATCGCTTTGGTCGTGGCCCCGGCTCTCGGTCCGATTTTGGGCGGCTGGTTGGTGGATATTAATATCTGGCGCGCCATCTTCTTTGTCAATGTGCCAATTGGGATCGTCGGTGTATTTCTCGGCTCGAGCTTCCTGTTGGACTATCGCGTCGAGAAACGTCCCATCTTTGACCCGGCTGGGCTGATCACCGCTGTTGCCGGTTTTGGCCTGGTGCTGTATGCCGCTACCGAAGCCGAGAATTTTGGCTGGACCGGTTCCACTACATTAATTCTATTAGGTTTTGGGGCGCTTGTGCTGGCGGTGCATGCCATTATTGAGTTGTATGTGGCGAAAGAACCGATGGTCAATCTGCGACTTTTTGCCAACCCTGTTTTTCTTAATGCCAGCCTGGTGGGTTACGTTGCGACCGTAGCTTTGTTCGGTGCGGAATTCCTGATGCCGATCTATCTGCAATCTTTCCGCGGTCGGACTGCGCTCGAGGCGGGATTCATTTTATTGGGTGTGGCCGCCACTTCAGCTTTTGCAACTCCGATAGCCGGGCGGCTTTACGATAAGATCGGTCCGCGCATGATCATGGTGGTCGGATTTATCATCTTGTGTGTCAATACCTGGCAACTTTCTCAAATCCAGGCGCTGACGCCAATCAGTTATATTGTGTTTTTATTGGCTTTACGCGGACTTGCTGTTGGTTTGACGTTGCAGACTTCCTATGTTACTGCGTTGAGCAGTATTCATCTTGATCTTTTGCCGCGCGGTTCATCCTTATTGAACAGTACCCGCTTTGTCGTCCAGGCTGTTTCAGTGGCCGCGTTGGCGACGATTTTGGTTGGTTTCCTGTCGCCCGATATTCAAGCCATGCAGAACAAGATGCAGGATGAAATTGTCAATATCACCACTCCTTTTGGTGTGTGTGAGACGCCCGGCGTTGCGGTACAGGATAATTTGCCACCGGGTACGGATGCTTCTCTTGCTTCGCTGCCGGTTCAGGTTGCGAATGTGGCCAAGTCCCAGATCATTGCAGGCCTGAAACTGGCCTGCGACCAAACCATGCAAGGCTTCGAAGCGGCTTATCGCCTCACTTTCTACGCTTCAATTGGGGCCTTGATACTGGCGGCTTTCCTGCCCGGCTGGCCCGGTAAATGGGGTGGACGCGGCGCTTCGCAGACGCCCATGCCCAGCGGTCACTAATTTGATTTTTGCAGGGACGACTCGTCGAGTTGTCCCTGATTTTTTATTGTATACTTCAACGAAGTAGTAAACTTCATTGAAAACAGAAAAGGAGAATAAATCATGGCAAGTATTATCATCCTCGTTGTGCTCGGCATTCTGGCCGGCTGGCTGGCTGGGAAAATCATGAAAGGCAAGGGATTTGGTTTGATCGGTGATTTGATCATCGGTGTGATCGGCTCCTTTGTCGGCGCCTGGCTCTTCGGCCTGCTTCATATTTCAGTTGGCGCAGGTCTGCTTGGCATGTTCATTACAGCTGTGGTCGGAGCCCTGGTATTTCTGTATGTTCTGCGCTTGATCAGAGCTTGATAGCCAGTAAGAAAAAGCCGCAGGGAAATCAATTCCTGCGGCTTTTTGATTCGCTGAACATCTTAGAGCGCGCTGTCTATCCTGTTGATGACCAGGTCAAAGATCTTTCCATAATTAGCGGTGGCTTCGGCTAAAAAATCTGTGAAAGAAACGGTGGCGGTGTGATCCGCCTTGTCCGAGATGGCGCGGATGCAGAGAAAAGGCACGTTGTTGATGGAGCAGGTATGTGAAATTGCCGCGGCTTCCATGTCTGTGCACAGACCGTGAAAAGTATTCCAAAGCTGCTCGGCCTTATCCCGCCGGTTGATAAATTGGTCCCCGCTCAAAATCCGGCCCATGTGGATTTTTGGGGCGTAGCCGTTTAGTTCGGTCAACTCGATTTGGCGGGCTGAGTCAAACGCCAGTTGTGATAATTTTATATCTGAGTCGAAAATCTGTTGTGAGCGGAAGTTTAACTGTCCGGTGTTTTTTGCGGTCAATACATCGAAGATCAACTCGCCTGGTTTCAAGCCCCAACCGGTGATATCAAAGTCATGTTGGATGGCCTCGGTTGCAACAACCAGATCGCCGACTTCGAGTTCGGGTGCCAGCGCGCCCGAACTGCCCATGTTGAAAACGGCGTTGACTTCAAAATGATCGATCAATTGCTGTGCCGCCAGTGTGGCGTTGACCTTGCCCGGGTCGCAGCGCGTCAGGTAAATTTCATGGCCGTAAACATTGCTGCGCCAAAAGATGCGGTTCGACTTTTGGATTTGCTCAAGGTGTTGCGTGTGCCGGCGAATGGGGAGCAGTTCCTCGTCCATTGCGCCGATGATTCCGATTTTCATGGAGAGTCCTTTGCAGGTTGGTTTTCGGGATTATATCATCCGGGTTATCGAGGGCCGGATCGACCTTTCTTTTATATAGAATGCCATCTTTAAACAAGACTGCTCACAGCCCGCGTGCTTGGCTCCAACGCCAGCCAAAATTAAGTTTGGAGCATTTCCATCATTTCTTGTATTTGTTCTTTGGTTGGGCGTATAATTTGACCATCCCGCGCTCGGGGAAATATATTTGATAGACTACTTTGAAAACCTCCGACTTCGATTATCATCTTCCTGAATCCTCCATCGCGCAGACTCCCGCTGAGCCGCGCGATTTGTCGCGTTTGCTGGTGCTTTATCGTGATACAGGGAAACTGGAGCACAGAATCTTCCGCGATATCAGCGATTACCTGCGTGCGGGCGATTTGCTGGTGCTTAATCAAACTCGCGTCATCCCAGCCCGCATCTTTGCCCGCAAGCCCAGCGGCGGTCGCGTTGAATTGCTCCTGCTCCGCCGTTGCGAGGCGTTAACGTGGGAAGCCCTGGTGGGTGGGAAAGGTCTGAAAACGAAGAGCAAGATCAAAGTCGAGGATGGACCCGAAGTGGAGATCTTGGAAATTCTCGAAGGCTCCGAACGTCTCATCCGTTTTAGCGAACCTATCGAGCCGCATTTTTCCAAAGTGGGAAATGTGCCGCTGCCGCCGTACATCCACGAAAAGTTGAATGACCCGGAACGCTATCAAACGGTTTATGCTCACGAGCCGGGTTCCGCCGCCGCGCCGACGGCTGGACTGCACTTCACGCTGAATTTGTTGAGCGAGTTGCAGGCGCAGGGTGTAAAGATTGCTTACGTCACTTTACATGTTGGCCTGGATACGTTTGCGCCCGTAACTGAAGACGACCCGCAGCAACATAAAATTCACACGGAATGGTGCGAGCTTCCGCAAGAAACTGCGGATTTAATTAATCAAACAAAACAAAATAGTGGACGGGTAATCGCGGTTGGAACGACATCGGTAAGAACACTTGAGAGTGCGGGTCGATATTCGAAACTCGGTAATTCGACTCTCGACGATTCCCGAATATCGAATAGCGAATATCGAATATCGGCATTTATCGGTCCCACTTCCATTTTTATTCTGCCGGGATATCAGTTCAAAGTTGTGGATGCAATGATCACGAATTTTCATCTGCCAAAATCCACGCTTATCATGCTCGTCAGCGCGTTTGCGGGACGCGAGAAAATTTTGTCCACGTATGAAAACGCCGTCAAGGAAGGCTATCGTTTTTATTCCTTCGGCGATGCGATGTTAATCGTTTAAGATTGGAAAGTTCGAAGGTTGGAAAGTTGGAAAGTTTAAACCTTCCAACCTGTAAACCTGTAAACCTGCAAACGTGCTAACATACGGTTATGCAATCCCAACTTGATAAATTAAACACAGAAATCATCGCCTGTCGAAGGTGTCCGCGCTTGGTTGCGTGGCGTGAAGAAGTCTCGCGCACAAAACGCAAGGCGTATAAAGATCACGAATATTGGGGCAGGCCCGTTCCAGGATTCGGCGATCCAAAAGCGCGTGTGCTCATCGTCGGACTCGCCCCCGGCGCGCACGGCTCGAATCGCACTGGACGTCAATTTACGGGTGATGCGTCGGGCGGTTTTCTTTACCCGGCTTTGTATCGCGCCGGGTTTGCAAATCAGCCCGAATCAACAAACCGCGATGATGGTTTGACGCTTCACGATTTATATATCACGGCTTTGGGTCGTTGCGCGCCGCCTGGAAACAAACCAACACTCGAAGAATTAAACAATTGCCAGCCTTATCTCGAACGCGAGATTGGAATCTTGAAACCCAAGGTCATCGTCGTTTTGGGCCGCATTGCCTTTGAAAGAATCTTGCGGATATTTGCCATTCGCGATCCATCTTTCAAATTTTTTCATGGCGCAGTTTACAATCTCCCGTCTTCATCCTTCAACCTTCATCCTTTATCCTTGCAAGGCTTT
>JAJYOH010000476.1 GCA_021796315.1 Chloroflexota bacterium | reverse complement strand
AATATTCTTCGTTATCTAGTTGATAACCCCAATAAGTGGTTGCCCTTCAAAAAACATTTATCGAACACTAACTCGACACTCGTTTTATCTTTGATTCAAGTTATTGAATTAAGCAAGATAAAACGATATCATGAGGGAATTTCGAATTTACTCCTCAGTACACCATCAGCACTTCTTAAATGGTGGAAAGATTTACTTGAAGAAGAAACTAAATGCTAACCGCCAAATGAGTGCTGACACGTAACCGCCAGAGGATTCGTTACAGATGAAAGACTTAACCGCCAAGAGATGCATGACACTATCCTCTGAGAAATCCGTTCGATTTCTCGGGAGGAAGTGTTATGTCTCAAGAACTGAGTTTGCGGCAAAAAGCGATTCGTCTGAAGCAGGCGGGGCGGACGGTCAGTTGGATCTGCGATCATCTCGGGCACAGTCGAGAATGGTTTTATCGGTGGTGGGATCGGTATCTGTTGGAAGGGGCCGCTGGATTGCGCGACCGCTCGCATGCGCCGAGGACCAATCCCAGAGGCTGGTCGCAGGAGATGGGTCAAGCGATTCTGAATATTCGCGATCGCTTGGTGCGGCGTCGTGGTCCGCGCGAAAGATATCGTCTGGCAGGAGCGGCGACGATCCGCCACGAATTGGCTTGCTTGGCTTACGAGCCTCTGCCCTCGTTGCGCGCGGTCGAACGCGTCTTGCAAAAAGGAGGTCGAACTTCGAAAGTGTTTCGAGTACAACCCTGTACCAGCTCGAGCACCTATCCAACGCGGCACGTCACACACAGCAATCAAGTGCATCAGCTGGATCTGATCGGGCCGCGCTATTTGAAAGGTTCGCGGCGGCAGTGGTATTTCCTGGTCTACCGGGATGTCCACGATGGGGCCGTTTTCGTCGAATTTCAGCCGAAACCAAGGCTGGAAACGGTCTTGGCGTTTGTGGTGCGAGCCTGGCAAAAACTGGGACTTCCGGACACTCTGCAAGTCGACAACAGCGATATGTTCGGCTTGACTTCTCATCCTGGTTCGCTGAGTCGTTTCGTCCGTTTGGTTTTGCTGGTCGGAGTCGAATTGACGTTCATCCCCGAACACGAACCCTGGCGAAACGGAGCTATCGAACAGTTCAACGGTTGGCTTCAAGAACGACTGTTGACTATCCCTTTGCATTCGCCCGCTCAAGTGCGCCGCGAACTGATCGCCATGATAGACACTTGTTTTCACGAACACATTCATCCCGATTTGAATTTCCAGACCGCCGCACAAGTCAGGCGAAACTTGTCGATGCGCACGTTGCCTCACAACTTCTGTCGGCATCTCCAAGCTCTGCCAGTCACGATTGGCCGCGTGAATTTTATCCGGCGCGTGCGAACTTCGGGTCGTATCACGATCCTGGGTGTGAAATTCAGAGTCGGCAAACGTCTGGCACATCACTATGTTTCAGCAACCCTTTACACTCGCACCATGATCCTCAAGATCCACTCCAGCGGCTGCTCCATCAAACAATTCGATTTCCCATTCATTGGCAAGCGGTTACTGTAAGGGATCATTTGGCGGTTATCTTTGCTCAACTGTCATCACCTATCACTTGGCGGTTAGCAACTAAACACTATCCTGACACAACGGTTGTCGATCCTATTCAGCGACCTCTTATCTCTGATTACCTTCACGGTCATTTTGGGCAATTTGCTTTAGAGGCGCTGTTCTCTTCATATCAGATTGATATTATGGCGCGGGTAATAGACGAAAACAAAGAACAATATATGAGAGTTATGTCTTGGCTCTCTACAACTGCTCCAAAGCCGACAGCGGATAAGAATATAGATTTTACGCTACACAATTTCGGATTCGTTACTCATGAGGTTAGCGATGTCAACAAACAATTCTTAGATGTCTTTAAGGGCAAAGATGAATTTCCAAAGGTTGAGGAGTTTCGCGGTTCATATATGAGAGCAGCTTATATATTACCGGTATATCCATCAAGGTTATACTCCCCAGCCTTCCGACATTGGTGATATGCATCAAGTATTTTATATTCCGTACTGTGAAACTGTAGTGCTTGAAAAATCTATGGCTGGCATCATACATCAACTTCAAAAGCAAAAAGACCTTGCAACAAAGACCAATGTCAAGTCTATTCGATTTATACGCAACCTCATTCAGAAATAGTTACGAACTCTAATTTTTATTAGCAAGTATATTGCGTGACCTATGAAAAAGACTTCCGAAGTTTTCCTTCGGAAGTCTTTGCGTTTCACTATTTGCGTTTTGCCGTCTTTGCTTTTGCTTTCTTTACTGCTTTCTTAGCAACCGCGTTTTTCTTAGGTGTTGCCTTCTTTGCTTTGACCGTTGCAGCTTTGCGACCATTTGCTGCATATTTCAGCGCTACATGTGCCGCGGCGAGACGCGCAATCGGCACACGGAACGGCGAGCAGGAAACGTAGTTATTGCCAATGATATGGCACCACTCAATTGATTCGGGATCGCCGCCATGTTCGCCGCAGATTCCGACTTCGAGTTCGGAACGCGTCGTGCGGCCATCTGCAATTGCCATTTTCATCAAGCGTCCGACACCGTCACGATCCAAAGTCTGGAACGGATTCTCCGGCAGGATGCCCTGCTCCACATACGTGACGAGGAAGTTGCGCTCGGCGTCATCGCGGGAATAACCAAAGGTCATTTGCGTCAGGTCATTCGTGCCGAACGAGAAGAACTGCGCCAGCTTGGCGATCTCCGCAGCGGTGACTGCTGCGCGCGGGATTTCGATCATCGTGCCAAACTTGTAATGGAAATTGATCTTCTTTTCCTTCATCACGGTCGAAGCGATGCGCTCAAGCCTCGGCTGAATCCATTCCAACTCTTTGACTGTTCCTGTCAACGGGATCATCACTTCAGGCTTGACCACGATACCGCGCAAGGTGCAATCCGCAGCCGCTTCAAAAATGGCGCGCACTTGCATCTCGACGATCTCAGGCATATCAATACTCAAGCGAACACCGCGCAACCCCATCATCGGGTTCGATTCGTGCATGGTTTGAATATCTTTGAGCAAGCGTTCTTTCTCAGCCAATCCCGCGGTCTCGCCTTTGACGCGCATCGTGATGACTTCTTCGAGCAGCGCTTCTTCAGACGGCATGAATTCATGCAGAGGCGGGTCAATCAAACGGATGATGACCGGATAGCCATCCATCGCTTCGAACAGGCCATCGAAATCTTTGCGCTGATAAGGCAGCAATTCATTCAATGCTTTTGTCCGCTCTTCGCTGGATTCAGCAAGGATCATGCGCTGGACAATCGGCAGTCTCTCCGGCTCGAAGAACATGTGCTCAGTTCGGCACAGACCGATGCCAACCGCGCCATACGAACGAGCGCGGCGCGCATCCTTTGGATAATCCGCGTTTGCCCAAACCTGCAAACCGCGCGTCGGCCAGCCTTTCGGCGCGGTGCGGATGTCTTTGCGAGCGGAGATTTCATCGGCCCATTTGAGCAAAGTCATCAACTCGGTTTGTTCTTCCAGCGATGGCGCTGTCATCGGGATTTTGCCGATGAAGACATTGCCCGTTGTTCCATCCACAGAAATCCAATCGCCTTCTTTAGCAGTCTTATCACCAACAGACATCACGCGTTTCTCAAGATCAATTTTGATCATTGAAGCGCCTACCACGCACGGGATACCAAACTGACGGGCAACGACTGCCGCGTGTGACGTTGCGCCGCCTTCACTGGTCAGCACACCTTTGGCCGCGATCATGCCGTGGACATCATCCGGCTTGGTAAACGGACGAACCATGATGACATCCTGTTTGCCTTCTTTTGCCATTTTCTCGGCGGTATCGGCATCAAAATAGATTTGTCCAACAGCCGCGCCGGGGGAAGCGTTCACGCCCTTGGCAAACAATACGCCATCTTTTTCGGCAGCCTTCAACGCCTGCGAATCGAACTGCGGATGAAGCAGAGCATCCACTTGTTCCGGTGTGACGCGCTGAACGGCTTGCTCTTTTGTGATGAGTCCCTCATTCACCATATCCACCGCGATCTTGACCGCAGATTTTGCTGTCCGCTTGCCTACGCGCGTCTGGAGCATCCACAACTTGCCATGTTCAATCGTGAACTCCACGTCCTGCATGTCTTTGTAATGCGTCTCGAGTCTGGACGTAATGTCCATAAACTGCTTGTATGCTTCGGGCATCCGATCTTTGAGCTTCTCAATCTGATCCGTGTTGCGGATGCCGGCCACCACATCCTCGCCCTGCGCGTTGAGCAGGTACTCACCCATCATCTTTTTGTCGCCCGTGGACGGATTGCGCGTGAATGCAACGCCAGTGCCAGAGTCATCACCCATGTTGCCAAAAACCATCGTCACGATGTTGACTGCTGTACCAAGAGTATCGGGAATGTTCGTCGCGCGGCGATAATCAATGGCACGCTTGCCATTCCACGATTTGAAAACCGCCTCGGTCGCCAATTCAAGCTGCTTGTACGGATCCTGAGGAAAATCAAATCCCTTATATTTCTTGACGACTTCGCGGAAGATGCGAACCATTTCCCGCCAATCGCCGGCGGTCATATCAACATCGAGCTTGTAACCCTTTTGGGCTTTGTATTCCTTGAGCGGCTCTTCAAAGGCTTCATCGGGAATCCCTAGCACGACCGTGCCAAACATTTCAACCAGACGCCGATACGAGTCATAAACGAAGCGCGGGTTACCCGTTGATTTTGCCAAACCATCCGCCGTTTGATCGGTCAGGCCGATGTTCAGCACCGTGTCCATCATGCCCGGCATGGAAAATTTCGCGCCGGATCGGCACGAAACCAAAAGCGGATTGCCCGGATCACCGAACTTCTTACCGGCCTTCTTCTCGACTTCCTTCAATGCCTTCAGTTCCTGATCCCACATTCCCGCTGGGAACTTGCC
>JAJYOH010000475.1 GCA_021796315.1 Chloroflexota bacterium | reverse complement strand
AGTTGAATATCTATTAAATTGGGAAGATCTAGCTTAACCGGGATACGTGCATAGTTCTTACGGGGCAAAGTTGACGCCATTCGTTTCTCTCCTGACCTTATGCCTGCTGCTGATTAAAACAATTATACCTGCCTCACCCTAGCAGGACAGCGACCAGACATTATATGAAGTAAACCCATGTACGTCAAGGATTTTAATATAATTGCCCCAAAAATGATGATGGGGAATGGGAGGATCGAATACGACCAATTTTAACCGCTGGGCAAATTTTCTCTTATAATCCATCGAAACTTAGTGCAAGCTGTGTATTTTTCCATGTATCCAAAGCACTATGGAGGCGAAATGCTGCAAGAGAAAGCAATGATGAACGACAAACGAGAGATTTTCGGGTGGGCAATGTATGACTGGGCAAACTCTGCCTTTAGCACCACGATTGGAACGGTATTCCTGGCGCCTTATGTTGCCAGCCTGGCAGCCGATGCGGCCAAGGCGGATTTCCTGATCAAGAACGGTGTGGAATGGAACGGAGCCATTCACCCTCCTTTGTTGGCCAACCTGTTCGGCATTCCCGTTGCCCCCGATTCATTTATGGGATACTGCATTTCAATTTCAGTCTTACTCCAGGTGTTCTTTCTTCCAATCCTCGGGGCCATTGCTGATTACTCACATTTGAGAAAGCGCATGATGCAGATATTTGCTACCATCGGTGCGGTAGCAACCATCCTGATGTTTTTTATTACCGGCCCGATCTGGTGGATGGGCGGACTGCTTTTCATCGTAGCCAATTTAGCCTTCGGCGCGTCGATTGTTTTCTACAACGCTTATTTGCCAGATATTGCCAGCGAGGATCAACGCGACCGCGTTTCTTCTTTCGGATGGGCAATGGGTTACCTCGGCGATGGCATCTTACTGGCCCTGAATCTGGCTCTGTTTTTACTCCACGATAAACTTGGTATTCCCACCGGACTCGCCATCCGTATTAACCTTGCATCAGCGGGTATCTGGTGGCTGAGCTGGTCTTTTCTAACGTGGGCACGTCTGCGCCCGCGCCACGCGCGCCGTCCGCTTCCACCAAAAGAAACATATTTCAGTATTGGCTTCAAACAACTTGGTAAGACTGTCAAGGAAATTCGAAATTTCCCTGAGACACTTAAATATTTATTTGCCTACTTTCTTTATAACGATGGCATCCAGACCGTAATAGCCATGTCATCCACGTTTGCAGCGGCGCCGCTTATCCGCGGCGGACTCGAGTTGAGCACCAGCACATTAACAGAAGTAATTCTGCTCATCCAGTTTGTGGCCTTCTTCGGAGCGCTCTTCTGGGGAAGATTGGCTGGCTGGGTTGGAGCTAAACGGTCCATCATCGTCAGCCTTGTCATCTGGTCAGGTGTGGTTATTTACGCATACTTTGGCATGAAAGGCGATAACCGCGCCACTGAGTTTATGTTATTGGGCGTTGTCATCGCTCTCGTGCTGGGCGGCTCACAAGCCATCAGCCGCAGTCTGTTTGCTCAGATGATCCCGAATGGCAAGGAAGCGGAATATTACTCCTTTTATGAAATCAGCGATAAAGGCACTTCGTGGATCGGCCCCGCCTTATTTGCCATTGTCAATCAAGCCTTTGGGAGCCTGCGTCCGGCCATTCTGTCTTTGATCTTCCTATTTGTCATGGGCCTAATTATCCTGCCCTTCCTGAATGAAAAGAAAGCCATTGAGGATGTTAAGAAGTTCGAGCCGGTACAATCATAAGCTTACATCAGAGGCAAATGGATAAATCCCAAGAGACTCAACTATCCAAGTTGAGCCTCTTTCTTTAAAAATCCGTATGCGTCCCATGCGGAATTTCCTGCAAATCAAACGGCGTAACCTGATAGACATAGTAATTCAGCCAGTTTGCATATAACAGACTAGCGTGGCCGCGCCAACGAACCAGCGGCTGTGTGGACGGATCATCGTTTGGGAAATAGTTGCGTGGAATATTGATCGGCAGCCCTTTACTTACATCGCGGTCATACTCAGCTTTCAGCGTGAGCGGATCATACTCAGAATGGCCGGTAATATAAATATCGCGTCCATCCTTCGAGCCGACGATATAAATTCCGGCATCATCTGATTCGGCAAGAATTTGAAGATCAGGTATCTTTTCCAGATCTGTGCGGCGAATTTCAGTGTGACGGGAATGAGGGGCGAGAAAAGTGTCATCGAAGCCACGTAGCAGCTTCTCGGTCGGAATGAGCGTGCGATGCTCGAAGACGCCGAACATTTTGGCAGGCAGGGAATACTTCGGGATGCCATAACGACGATAAAGTCCCGCTTGCGCGCCCCAGCAGATGTGAAAAATCGAATACACGTTTGTTTCGGCCCAATCCATGATGTCGCAAAGTTCAGGCCAATAATCCACTTCATCAAAATCCATTTGCTCAACCGGCGCGCCGGTGATGATCAAGCCATCAAATTTCTCTTTGCGGATTCCATCTAAGGTATCGTAATGATTCAACAGATGTTCGGCATCTGTATTCTTGGCTTCGTGCGTGACGGTGTGTAACAGCGTGACATCCACTTGAAGCGATGAGTTGCCAAGCAGCCGCAGAAGCTGTGTTTCAGTAGCGATCTTGGTTGGCATCAAATTTAGAATGGCGACTCGCAAAGGGCGAATGTCTTGATGGCAGGCACGCTCCTCCCCCATCACGAAAACATTTTCATTTTCGAGAACAGCACGGGCGGGCAAAGTGTTTGGAATTTTAACGGGCATAAGAACCTCAAGGATGAGTTATGAAGGATGAAGAACGAAAAAATTTATCCTTCATCCTTCCGACTCATCCATTTAGTTATTCAACGCTTGATCGAGATCCCATAGAATATCGTCAATATCTTCGAGACCAATGCTCAAGCGGACGAAATCCGGGCTGACGCCTGCGCTGATTTGCTGTTCGGCGGTCAACTGGCTGTGCGTGGTCGTGGCTGGATGAATAGCTAGACTCTTGGCATCGCCAACGTTGGCAAGGTGACTAAAAAGCTGCAAGCTCTCGATAAACTTTTTGCCCGCTTCCGCGCCGCCTTTAATTCCAAACCCGAGGATTGCGCCTGGGCCTTTTGGAAAATATTTTTTCGCGCGCGCATAGTCGGGATGACTCTCGAGGCCGGGATATTTGACCCAACTCACCTTCGGATGCTTCTCAAGATATTCTGCAACCGCCTGCGCATTTTGGACATGGCGATCCATGCGCAGACTCAACGTTTCGATTCCCTGAATCGTCTGCCAGCTATTGAATGGAGCCTGCGAAGCGCCAATATCGCGTAAGACCTGCACACGAGCCTTGATGATAAAGGGCGGCAAGCCCGCGCCAAGCAGATCGGCATAGACCAAACCATGATACGAAGGATCAGGCGTGGTAAAGTTATCGAAACGGCCGCTGGTCCAATCGAAATTGCCGCCATCCACAATTGCGCCGCCAATGGTTGTTCCGTGTCCGCCAATGAATTTGGTCGTGCTGTGTGCAATAATATTCGCGCCGAATTCAAAAGGCCGGAACAGATACGGCGTGGCAAAGGTATTGTCAATCACGAGCGGAATATTATGTTTTTTGGCGATAGCCGCCACTTCTTCAAACGGGAATACCGAGATATCCGGATTCCCCAATGTCTCGCCATAAATAATCTTCGTGTTTGGACGAATGGCCTTCTCGAAACTCTTTGGATGGGATGGATCGACAAACGTGACCTCAATCCCGAGGCGCGGGAAGGTATAGCTGAATTGGTTATAAGTGCCGCCATACAAGCGGCTGCTGCTGACGATGTGATCGCCCGCGGCGCACAGCGTCAACACAACCATACTTTGAGCGGCGTGACCGGAACTGGCGGCCAGCGCTCCGACCCCGCCCTCAAGGTCGGCAAGACGCTGCTCCAATACGTCTGTGGTGGGATTCATGATACGGGTATAAATATTTCCCAGTTCTTTTAGCGCGAACAAATTCGCAGCATGTTCCGTATTGCGGAACTGATAGCTGGTCGTCTGATACAAAGGCACAGCCCGGCTTCCGGTGGTCGGATCGGGGGAATAACCCGCGTGCAGTTGACGAGTGCTGAAACCGAACTTACGATCTTTTGTAGCCATAACTTTCTCTCCTTTGGTTGTAACGATTTTATTGGGTAGCGCCACCCTGAATGCCACACACAACTATTCGGCCACAATAAAAACAATCGCCTGTGTGGAGCATTCAGCATGACACTCCGCCAGGTAAAACAAAAAGCTCCTTCGGAAAATGAAGGGGCTTTTGATAATTAAACAACATGGCCCTCTCATCTCCCAGAAAATAGTTCTGCCGGAATTGGCACCTTGACTTTCGTCAGGTTGCCGAGGCATCAAAGGGCCGGTCCCTCCGCCTCTCTGGATAAGAGCGCTGATTAAGCTATTCGGTTTTTAGATTTTGCCGTTTATATCACATGAGAGAAAATGTTGTCAAGGCTTGGAGATAAAAATTTGTACAGAATGTTTTGCTATTTAGGATGACTGAGATAGCCGCCAAGGAAATCGTTGCCGGTGTTGGCGCGGATCAAAGCAGTTGCAGCGGCAGGAAGATTCGCAGTTGGATAAACAAGATAGCGCGGCGACCAGACCGGGTCGAATTTATCTTTGTAGCCATGCAAACCTTTGAAGTTATAAAATTGATTCACGTGCCCAAACACAAAACGCAAAGCGCGTTCAATGGCAGGATCTTCCGGTTGTTCCCCCATACCGGAGAGCGCGCTGAGTCCAAAATTGAATCGGGCATATCCTTGAGCGCGCGCCCACTCGAACAGAGATACAAACAGAAAATCCATCTGGCCTTTCTCGGCAGTCGTGCGATGACGCATCATGTCTGCGGTCACTTCATCCGCTCGAAATTCAAGAATGATATTGGCGAAGGCAT
>JAJYOH010000474.1 GCA_021796315.1 Chloroflexota bacterium | reverse complement strand
GGCGCGGTGGAATGTGAAGTTTGTCATGCCTTGCATCACAAAGATTGCTGGGATATCACTGGCGCCTGTCAGGTGCCACATCTTAATACATGATCTGGAGCGACACTATGCCTGATTTGAACGTAACGATTGTCCTGCCCGGTGGCGGCGCACGCACTGCTGAAGTTCCTGACGATGTGCCTATTCATGATCTGTTGTCAGAGTTCTCGTCGCTTCTGCAACTTCCCACAGTTGGTCCCGATGGGCGGCCGATGTCTTATCGCCTTGACAGTAAAGCGTTGGGCCGCGAGCTGAAAGAAGATGAAACGCTCGCTTCTGCTTCCATTCCCGACAATGACCGGTTGATGTTGACCGCTGACATTACCGCCGGGGCAGGCACAAATGAAGTGGCGGATAGTCCGCGCATGCGCCGCCTGCGTGCCGATTACGAGTTAATGCAGGAAATGGCCTCCCGCACCGATCTGATCAGTTTTGTGGCGCAGTCGCCGCGTCCCAACCTGCCGCCCGAGCGTTACATTGTCACCTTCAAATGCAAGAGCATTGCCAATGTGGATCGCCAGGGTAATCCAAAATTCAGTGAAAATCACCAGGTGGAAATCTATCTCCACAACCAGTATCCTCAGCGCTGGCCAGGCATGAAATGGATGACACCCATCTGGCATCCGAACATCAATCATTTGAACGGAAGTGTATGTATCGATGCGGCCTGGTGGACGGCCAGCCGTTCGCTGGATCGTCTTGTGATCATGCTGGGCGAAATGTTGCAATATAAGAATTACCATGATGATCCGACCAAGCCGCCCTTTCCCTGGGACGCAGAAGCGGCGCGCTGGAGCCGGGAGTATCGCAAAACCCATCCCAACATTTTCCCGGTTGATAATCGTGAGTTGATGCGCCCTGAACGGGTCAAACTAAACGCAGGCAAAAAAGATAATGTTAAAAAGAAATTCAGCATCAAGCTGTCAGCGGAGAAGCCCGCAAATAAGCCTCTTGGAAATACGTCCAAACCCAAGGTTCATATCAAGTAGCGATTTTCCGGTGTTGTGCACAGTGAGTGCAAGCAAACCGGTTTTGCAAGTTGTGAGTTCTACCAAACTAATGAGTTCCATCAGATTTAGAAAGGAGTAAGTCATGTCAGATGTACCTGTCACAATTGTTCTACCTTCAGGAGGCACCCGCAATGCAGAAGTTCCGAATGACGTGCCGGTGAAAGAATTGATCCCCGAGTTAACAACGTCGCTGGAATTGCCGGTTACAGGTCCGGATGGACGCGCTATGTCCTATCGTTTGGACAGCAAGGCGCTTGGCCGCGAGTTGAAAGAGGAAGAAACGCTTTCAGCCGCAGGCATCCCGCAGAACGATCGGCTGATGATGACCGCCGATGTAACGGCTGGATAAATTTCAGCCTAAATCCCCTCCCTCAGCCCCGCCTGCCATTTGGCAGTGCGGTGGCGAGGGTTGGAAACCATTATGGCCTTCAGTATTCGTATTCGTGTATCGCCGCCAGATATGACCCAGCCCATTACCACCCCGCTTCCTGTGAAAAGGGCCAGTCGTTGGAACTCTCCCTACGATTCCATTGGGTTGAATCCGCTGGCATCGGTGTTTATGTCACAGCCTGCTTATAGCCGTATCTGCATTCATTCAGTCAGCGATTTGAGAAATGAAGTGGGTGGGATTCTTATCGGTCAGTGGTGTGTAGATGAGAATCGCGAGCAATTCGTAGTTGTTGAGCATGCCCTGCCCGCCCGCTATACTCGGCAAAGCAGTGTTTATTTGACATTTACCCAGGACAGCCTGGTTGACATTCACGATCAGATTGACGCCAATTACAAAGGTTTGAAAATCGTGGGATGGTATCACACCCATCCAAACATGGGTATTTTCCTGTCTCATTACGACACATGGCTGCACAACAATTTTTTCCCGGAACCCTGGCAGGTGGCGCTTGTGGTTGAACCTGTTTCGGGAACCGCCGGGTTTTTTATTCGCCAAAAAAACAATCTGTTCGACCCAACCCGCTATTTTGGTTTCTACGAATTAGATGGCAGCTATGGCCGCAGTATGGTTAATTGGTCCAATCTTAACCAGTCTCAAGAAGATAAAGGAGATGATTCCAAATGAGTAGACGCATGCGTACGTATTTCTATGCTGTGCTCGGCGCTATCGGCGGACTGATCGGTTGGCAACTCAGCGATATGCTGGGACTGTCGTTTGTCTCCAATCTGTATTTTAGCGAGGCGATAGTCGGTGCACTGGTGGGTCTGTGTATTGGCGCGTTTATCGGGATCACGGAAGGTGTGATGACGCGTAATATTGTTCAAGCCTTGAAATCCGGTTTGTTTAGCGGCCTGCTCGGACTGATCGCAGGCGGAATTGGCCTGCCATTGAGCGAATTTTTATTCCAATCCGTTGGCGCAGGCATTTTGGGGCGCGCCCTTGGCTGGGGCGTATTCGGTTTGCTAATTGGCCTGGCGGAAGGCGTAGTCGGCAAGAGTCAGATTTGGAAGGGCATGCTTGGCGGATTGATCGGTGGCGCTCTCGGCGGTGTCTTGCTTGAGGCCGCTCATAACTGGTTAAAAGATCCTCTTACGGGAAAAGCCGCTGGCCTGGTTTTGCTGGGTGCCTCCGTTGGCGCGTTCATCTCGTTGATCGTTGTATTGCTTTCGCGCGCCTGGCTGGAAGTCACTTCGGGAAAACTCAAAGGCACCGAGTTTATTCTCGATAAGTTCATGCACGCGGGCGGGCCGGCAATTGCCATCGGCAGTTCGCCATTGAAGTCGGAGATCGTTCTGCCTGATCCGGATATCGCTCCTCAACATGCCATGCTGACCGGAAATGGAAAGCAGTTTAGTGTTAAAGATATGAGCCTCTCGGGAACGTTTATTAATAACAAGAAAATTGAGCGAGTCCAACTTGCCAACGGACAAAAAATCCGGATGGGCAATACTGAGATGGTTTATCACGAAAAGAGGTAGCCATGCGTAAAATTACTCGCATCATTCTGACCCTTGGCCTGCTGCTCTTGCTGACGAGTTTATCCACCCGGGGAGCGTTTGCCCAAACCCCGGTTCCTGCCACTCCTCAGATACGTATTACGCAGGTTGATAATTCCAAGTTCCCTCAGGTGACTGTTTATGTTTCTGTGACAGACGCCTCAGGCACACCCGTTGGAGTTGATCCGAGCACCATCCAGATCTCTGAGAATGGTCAGACTATGAAGACCGTCAGCGCCGCCAGTGGTACGGGACAGGCAAAGGGTCCGGGCCAGTTGACGACATTGCTTGTGATCGATGTGTCCGGGAGTATGGCGACTGCCAATAAATTAACTGCCGCTAAAACAGCGGCCAAGGCCTATGTGGACCAGATGCGGCCAGGCGACCAGGCTGGAGTCGTGGCATTCGATACCAAGGTCAATGTTGCTCAACCAATTACATCCGATCATCAAGCATTAACAAAAGCAATTGACTCCCTTCAGCCAGGCAGTGATACCGCCATGTTCGATGCGTTGATCAATGCCGAGCAATTGCTGGCCAATGTAAGCGGCCGAAAAGCTATTGTTGCCTTGACTGACGGTATGGATAATCGAAGTAAAAATAACGAAGATGCGGTTATCCAGGCTATTGGTCCCAGTGGGCTGACTATTTCCACGATCGGCCTTGGCAATCCTCAAGATGTTGGTAACCTCAAGGGTATCGATGAGACTGCTTTGAAGTCTCTGGCCCAACGGGCGGGTGGCGTCTACAGTTTTGCGCCCGACCCATCACAACTTGCATCCGTTTATCAACAATATGGAAGTGCATTACAAAGCGAATATGCTTTAACTTACACTTCGCCCTCCACCCTGCGCGATGGCATTAACCGTGGTTTGACAGTTTCGCTTAACGGTGGTGCCACTACTGCTGCATCACAATATAATCCGGGTGGAGTGTTACCGGAAGTTGCGAGCCAATCCTGGCCGCTATTTGGCGGAATTCTGCTTGGACTGCTGGTTTTGCTGGCTATACCTATGCTTGTGGGAAAAGGTATGCAAGTGATGGGAGTAGGGCACAAGAAAGGTCGTGTAAAACTGAGTGGTCCACCGGCCGGAGCGCAAGCAAAAGGCCGTGTGAAAATAAAATGAATAAGAGGGGCTGTCTAAAAAGGGAATAGACAGCCCCTCCTCAAAAGGGTGAAAGTTTAATATAAAAGGGGCATGAACAAAGGACAAATCACCTTCAAAGCCTTTAGCATGGAGCAGATGAATCTGCTGCCGCCGAGACTGGACGAATTGATCCCCGAACATCATTTGGTGCGGGTGGTCAATCGTGTAGTGGACGAACTGGACATCGAGCCGCTGTTGGCAAAATACAAAGGGGGCGGAACCAGCAGTTATCATGCACGGATGATGTTGAAAGCTTGACCAATTCCACTTGCCCTCTCAAACCCAAATGCACACAAGCCAAGGGTAATCGCCAAATGCAGGTCGGGTTTGAACTGCGACGCTATCGCCAACAGGCAAAAGACGATCTGCTCTCCGAGCAGGGCCTCGCCTTGCGCAAGCTGCGCGGTATTGAAGTGGAAACAGTTTTCGGAGATATAAAATACAACATGAACTTTCGCAGATTTATGCTCAGGGGGTTGAAAAAAGTAGAGATTGAGTGGGGTCTGGTCTGCATGGCTCACAACTTACAAAAACTGGCGATCCAATGACCGCCAGTTTTTTTGTCTCTTGCCGCATCCAGCCTGTTCTTGTCCAGTTTTCGCTCCCCTTTTTAGACAGCCTCTTTGTGTTCATGACAAATTTGTGGAGAGACTACTACATCATCTCTACTTTGCGGATGACCATTACAACCTTGCCTTTGATCTCCAACTGCTCATCTTTTTTGATCAGGATGGGCTTCATAGTTGGATTGGCAGGTTGGAGACGGAAGCCATCTTTTTC
>JAJYOH010000473.1 GCA_021796315.1 Chloroflexota bacterium | reverse complement strand
TTTGAAGATACAGGCGAAAAATGAATTCGCCAACAGTATCATACTTTGCGTGCTCCCTGTTTAACAAAGCTTAATTTGACATATATGGTCAGCAGGACATTTAGAGTGGAATTCAATTTGCAGGACCGCCGCCGCAGGAATTGCCGGCTGATATTGCATGAACCATTCCGGGAACAGCGGGGTTTGCAGCCGCGCCACATATTAAATCTTAAATCATTTTAGAACCTTGATCCAGCCCTTTAACTTTGCAGCTGCGGTCTTCGCCGCGATAAAGTCCGGCGTCGAGATCGAGCAAGGGATGGAGCTTAGCCCTAACCCGATTGATTATCTATGCTATTTCCTACAGACTGAAATTTAGACTTGAGGGCAAGGTATATCTGATCGCCCAACAACGAGCGCAAGAGCAAGCGCGCTTTTTCGCCAGTATCTTCAAAGGGGAAAAGGAGGAAGGCGCGCAAAGCATGCTTTAGCCGTTCTGTTTTCGACTTGCTTTTTGCCATGACGTCAAGGGTTAACTCGACCTGAGATCTGCTTTTAACACGCAAATATAATTCCGCCCGCACCAGCGGGTGTTTATACGCGTTGATGGCTTGATATGAAATAACTTCCTCCGTTCTAATTCGTTGAGCGGTATAGCGATGAGACACATTACCCTGATGCCAGCGATAGATGATGAGCGGCGCATCAATAAAACCAATAGAAGTGTGTCGCGCAATACGCAGCCACATCTCCCAGTCCACTCCGATACGCAGGTCGGTCCGAAAGAGGCCAGCCTTGTCAAACAAATTCCGCCTGATAAGTGTTATTGAAGGATCGCCGACTACATTCCTGACAATAAGTTCTTTGTACAGATTCCTGGCTGGAATCTGTCCGTACCTTACAAGCAGGTAACTGTCTTTTTCCATATCCCACCATAATTTATTTCCGCTTACCAGACCCACTTCAGGGTGAGATTGCACAAATTCTACCTGGAGTCGAAGTTTGTCCTCCACCCACAGATCATCTGCGTCAAGGAAAGCGATCCAATCACCAGCTGCTTCGCAAATGCCTCGATTGCGGGCGGCTCCTTCACCTAAATTGTCCTGTCGAATATATTTTAAGCCGGCATCAATGTAGGAATGGGCCATACTTCCCGTGCCATCGGTTGAGCCATCATCAATCAATATAATTTCACCGGGTTGGAAAGTCTGGCGCATGACGCTTTTTATTGCGTCGTTTAAAAAAGCTTCACTATTATAAGCAGTTATGATGGTGCTGATACGGGGAAAGTTGTCGCTCACTGGCGCACTCTCATTTTCTTTATTGTGCCAAATACTTGACTTACAAGCTGGCGGTCAACAAAATAAAGCAAAATTATAAAAGTTGATGCGCCAAGCAAAATAACGGAAACCAGTTGAACTATTCTCGAGGACGGCAAAATCAACTTTGCGGCGCTCACTACTACAATCATCCCCATTGTGCAAGTAATCGCTGGAACCAAAGCCTGCCACATCTCTTTCATCTTAAATTCTATGATTCGACTGACCACGTAACCATCCAGCACGAAAGAAAAGCAGCCGAACAAAATTTGCCCTGCTGCGACGCCGTTTATCCCCCAACGCGTTGCAAACCATATTATGGCTGTAATGGTGGGAATTTGAATCAGTGACAGCCAATTCAGGATTTCGGGATGACCAATAGCCTTGTAGAGTACGCCCGGGACATAACCCACCGAAGAAACAGCAAGGGCAATGGAGATCAGTTCCATGGGAACAATGACCGGCAGCCAGTTTTCTGACAAGAAAGTCTCCACAAATAAAGGAGAGACGAGCGCCAAGCCGAAACCTATTGGGAAGGTAAACAGAGCAATATAACGAATATAGCCAAAATATGTGGAACGTAGATTTTCCTTATCGGAACTGATCCGCGAAATCAAGGGAAATGCCACTGTTCCCACGACCGAATTTACGCTATTTATTACGAGTTCCGGAATTCGGTATGAAAGCGTATATATGCCCAGAGTGGCAGCGCCCAAAATCCGACCCACAATAATGTAGTCTACATTCGCGCGAAGATTTCCAAGAAAATCCCCCACTGTAATGTGTCCGCCGTAGACCAGAACATCGCGGGTCGCCCTCCAATTAAATTTCCAGGAAGGGCGCCAGTTTGCCAATGACCATGAAAGGACAACAGAAATACCTGCCCCGGCAATCTGTCCCCAGATCAGACTCCAAGGCCCAAACCCAGCCGCTGCTAAAATGATGGATGTGAGCCCTTTCGAAACGCCCTGAAAAATATCAGGGATTAACTTCACCTGAAAACGCAGATCACGTGAAAGCATGGTATATGGAACGAGGCCGATTGCATTTACAGGAAGTACCAGGGCCAGAAGACGAAACAGCGGCGTTATCTCATCAACCTTAAAAAAAAGCGCAATTTCAGGCGCGGTCATCCAGGCAATGCCAAAAGAAACAACACCCATAATCATGTTGGACACAAAAGCAGAATTTGCAGCCTGCTCAATCATATCTTTACGCGCGATCAGGGCATCATCCATCCCAGATTGATTGATAATGTCCAAGTACTGAACTGCGAGAGTACAATACGCCACCAATCCAAACTGTTGTGGAACCAAAATCCTCGCCAGAATCAGAGTGCTAACAAAGCTTAATAACTTACCTAATACGAACGAAAGATACGTCCATCCAATGCCAAATAATGCGTTTTTTGTAATTTCGGAGTTTTTATTTGAAGAATTCTCTTTCATAAATTTTTCTTTTTGAAAGGTTTGGTTGAAAACGCTCAAGCAAGAACAATCGCACGGTCACAAAAAATCAATCCCATAAATAGAGAAAACACAGCATACCACATGCTCCCTGCTGTTTCTGTACTATTGGGTGGAATTACCAACGTACCTTCTCGCAAAACCTATTCCCGGCGAACCCACCCATACGATATTGGGATTATCAGGGTCAATTGCAATTGGATTTGCAAACGGCCAGGCCATACCTTCGTTGACCTGAGTCCAGGTTTGACCTCCATCAGCACTCCGCAATACACCGTGTGAATTTGCAGGATCACCGCCGCAGCACGAACTACTGGATGATGTTGCATAAACGATTTCGGGGTTTACCGGATTTATCGCAACGCCGCGCATGAAATCATCCGTGAGCAATTTAGTCCAGGTTTGGCCGAGGTCATCGCTGCGATAGAGTCCGCCGCCGGGGCCGAGAAAAGTCACATAGACGCGGCCAGCCGTAACCGGGTCCGGAACGATGCGGGAAATTCCCGACCAGGAGCCGCCATCCCATGGATTGTCACCGCTTCCCATAAAATCCGGATTGTTGATTCGCGTCCACGAGCCGGACGCGCCGCCGTGTTCAGAAACAAACAGACCCGCATCACCGCCGGCATAAACGAGACTGCCATCGAAGCGATCCACTGCCGTGTACCAGCATCCGCCGCACTTCAAAACCAAACCCCAATGCCAGCCATCATCCGTACTGCGATAGATATTTTTGTCCGCTGCGACAAACAAAATGCGATTGTTCTTCGGACTGTTCGCATCAATGGAAAGACCGGAAAGTGAAGCATTGGGCAAGCCGCTGTTCGACTTTTGCCACGACGCGCCGCCATCCTTGCTGCGCAACAAAGTGAACGGATACGAAAGGTCGCTGGTCTGCGCCGACCAAACAACGCCGACGCGCGACGGGTCAGCCAAAATCGTCGTTGTGTTTCCACCGTAACCCTGCCAGCCATCGAACCTTCCGTTGACGAATTTCGTCGTGCTGGATGGATCATTGCAGTTCATCCAGTTTATCCCCCCGTTGGGGCTATGCCAGCAACCAATATCATAGAAGCCGAGATAAATGTCTTTCGGGTTGGCCGGGCTGATCGAAATATCAAACATCACTATATTGTCCGCGCCCGTTGATTCCCAACTGCGCGGCCCGGTTTGTCTGGTATATAAATTTTGAAAATGCCGTCCATGGTCACGAGTTACATAAATAAACTGATTTGTGGCCCAGAATAAGGCATTCGGATCAGACAAATCTTCGCCAAATGTATGCGCCGCGCCATCGAAGCCTTCCGAAAAAGTCCAATCAAGATTAGACCAACCTTTGTCCCAGGTACGGATATTGCCAACCAATTGCCAATTATGCCCGCCATCTGTTGATTCCCACGTTCCGGCGCGCGGATTCGATTCCACCAATTCCGAATTGATCAGCCGTATCGTATTTTCATTTTTTGCGTCCGGCCAAATCGTGCCGGTGCGATATGCCAGCATCGTCCAGTGATTGCCGTTGTCTTCGCTTTTATAAATTTCGCCTCCGTATGGGCTCACCTTCTGGCAATTCTTGTTGCTTGAATTTGGAACATAATCGAAGGTCGTGAGATAAAGGCTGCCCGGATCAAGTTTGTCCAAAGCAACATCCTGTACATCAGGCAGTCCGCTGCTGAGTTTAAGCCACGTTACTCCGCCGTCGTCACTTCGAAAGAGTCCATTCTCGCCACATGCAAAACGAGAACCGCCCGAAAGCAAATACAAAGTATTTTCGTCGTTTGGATTAACAAGTATTTTTACGATGCGTAAATCGCCCGGTAAATTGGAACTGGCCTGCCGCCACGTCAGGCCGCGATCTATGGTTTTATAGATCTGTCCGCCGAGCGAATCCATTGCCGGGTGCCAGGCGGCATAACCAATATTCGGATTGGACGGAGAAAATTTTATGTCGAGAACATAACCGTCGCCCAACACAGGCTGGACTGTCCCGCCGCCATCCGAACTGCGAAAGATTCCCCGCTCTGTGCCAAAATATAAAATGGACGCATCCTGCGGATCAAACCCGACGCTGGACACGTCGCCGTTTGTCAGGCCTTGTGTGAAGCCGATTGGATTCCAAGTGGCCCCACGATCACGCGAGATGTAAGCGCCGCTCAAATCGCTA
>JAJYOH010000472.1 GCA_021796315.1 Chloroflexota bacterium | reverse complement strand
GTCAAATAACAAAATGGACGCGGCTTCGCAGTCCAACAACTCGGTCGCGGTCTGTTTGCATGTTTCGTTGTCGGTCATGGTGTTGTATGGCGTTGCGGCGAATAGACCAGCCTGGTATGGGCTGGCAGTCCTGTGGCATACCATCGTAGATGGAATTGCCGTGTACTTAGGGTTGTTAAAAGTTAATACACTAACGATAGAAAGCCTGATAGGATTGATGGCAATCGCAAGCATTGGACTAGTCTTTGCGCTGCGCGGAAAGTTTCCAGCCGCCGCGCTGGAAGTGGCGCCAATGGAGATCAACAATCCATGACGGAATCAGTTCAAGGTCAGAAAAGAAGCGAAATTCAAAAATACAACAAATACTCTTTTCGCACCCAATAAAGACTCCGCTGGTGATTCCTCGAGCTGTTGTGCTCAACGGGCTGGCAATTTGCCAGCCCACTTTTATCATTCAAGATAGGACATTAGTTCTATGTCTTTTATGGGATTGTATCTCATTGGCAAAACCGTTAGACTGTTATCATGCCCAGCAAAAAAGTTTTAGAGCTTGAACAACACAATGAACAATTAAAACGTCTCGTTGAATTAAGTGTCACTCTCAATTCAACACTCGACCTTGATGCGTTGCTCCAACAGATTACAAATACCGCGACCGAGTTGTTGGACTGCGAAGCCGCGTCCATTTTGTTATTTGACGAAAAGCATCCGCGTCTCTATTTCGCCGCTGCAACCGGGTCTGACCCGAAGAAGCTGGCCGAAGTCCCGGTGCCGATCGATGACAGTCTGGCCGGAATCATTTTTCGCACAAACCGCTCCGTCATCATAAACAATGTAAAACAGGACCCGCGGCATTATTCTCTTGTTTCTGAACATATTCATTTCAATGTAAAAACCCTCATCCAGAAAGTGAGATTACCATCGGTGCGGCACAGCAGGGAGACCGTATCATGGCATGGGTGCAGGACCGGGGTGTCGGTATTCCAGCCGACAAGCTGCAAAAAATATTCCATGCGTTTTATCAAATCGAACCGCCCAACACTCGCCACTACGGCGGATTAGGGTTAGGTCTGACCATCACCAAGGGCCTAATCGAAGCACAGGGTGGAATGATCTGGGCTGAGTCCGATGGTGAGGGTAAAGGTTCCATCTTCAAGGTGCTACTTCCAAAAGCATAAAAAGAAGCGGCGACAAATTTGTCGCCGCTTCTTTTTCAACATTCACTCTGTGACTTTCAACCCAGGTGCATCGGCATGATGACGTGCAGGAATTGTTCATCGCCGACCGGACGCACCACGCCGGGTGCATTCGGCGCAGACGTTTCCAGCGCAACGTTCGGCGTTTTGATAATTTCCAATGCCTCGCGCAGGAACTTCACATTGAAAGCAATCAGCACGCCGCTTCCATCTACCGTCGCTTCGACGATGGTCTCGTTCTTGCCGGTCTCTTCCGAAGCGGCGGAAACTTCAACTTCACCGGGTTGTAATTCACCGTTCGAAGATCTGATATTCAAGCGCGCCACGTTCGAGCCCTCGCGTGCAAATATCTCAGCCTGCTTGCAAGCCTTGAGCAGCGAAGAAGTTGATACCAACGTACGCGAAGTATATTTGCGTGGAATAATTTGTTGGTAATCAGGGAAAGTTCCATCGATCAATTGTGAGACAACTTCCACATCTTTGATGCGGAACAATACCTGGCCGCGGCCTTTCGGCAAAACCATGTAGATCGGCTCTTCGCCGTCGGTGGACACCCGAGCCAGTTCGGTCAAGGCCCGCGCCGGAATGATCGCGGTCAGCGGAGTGGAAGCGGGTGTGGATAAGACAGCCTTGCGGACAGAGAGTCTAAAGCCGTCCGCCGCGGCCATCGTCAACTTATCTTTTTCAACCTGGACCAACACGCCCATCAACACAGGGCGGGCTTCATCCGTCGAAGCGGCAAAAGCCACTTGCTGGACCATCTCGCGGAAGTCGCCGACATTTAATTGCACCGCCCCTTCCAGGTCCGGGACAGGAACCGGAGGAAATTCCTGCGCATCGATGCCTTTGATATCATTCGTTGATGTTCCGCCGCGCACGTTCAAAGTCTGCGTTTGAACGTCGAGCGAAAGCATCACCTGATCGACGGGCAACGCATTGACCAGATCCGAAAACGTACGTGAAGGCACAGTGGTCGAACCTTCCTGCTCAATGCGAGCCGGGATCCAACACGTGATGCCAAGCTCAAGATTGGTCGCAGAAAGGCGCAAACGACCTTCATCCGAAGCGATCAACACGTTCGCCAGCACCGGCAACGTACTGCGCGGTGAAACTGCGCGGGACACAATGCTCAACCCGCGTGCCAGATTTTCTTGAAGGACGGTGACTTTCATAGTTGCTCTCCTACGACAATTGCTGAATACAGTGCCATTTTACATCATTAAATAAAAAGACACGCCATTTTTAGGCGCGTCTTTTGGTTCTTCAGAATTATTGGGCAACCAACGAAATGCCAAATGTAAGCAGCATGAACAAAAACTCCAGCCCAAACAAGACCGCGGCAACATAAATCACAATCGTCCATGCCGAACTGCCTGCTTGCTGGCGCACTTCCCGGCCCTCAGCCAGTTGACGAATTGCCTGTGCCGCCTGCTGGACTGCCTGCCTGCTGACTCCGCCCGCCCAGATCAATCCTTTCGCTTCATTTGGGACAATGACGCGGCTTCCGTCAAACGAGCCAAGCCACTCTGGGGCATTCACCGCCAAACTCCCGCTGAGAACCATCGCGTCAAATTTTCCTGAAGGCTTTTCTGCGGCAGTTGTCATCGTCACAGGCACGCTCGGCGCAAACTTTTTCAATGCCGCTTGGACCGACTCGCCAAAGCCCTCGCCTGAATCCACTACCAACACTTTGAATGCACCTTGCTTGGCGGATAACGCATCCGCCGTGGACAGGCCATCTCGGCGCAAAACCATCAAATGGTAAACCAGCAAAATGACGAACAAAACCAATAATTGAAAATCATTCAAGACAGTGGACAGAAATGTATTTTCGGTCTGTCCGGTCAGCAAAACTCGAATCAATTGAAAGACCAGCGCCACCGCAGAAGCCATTCCACCAATCACGCCAGCAAACAGAGCCAAATATAGATACACGCGCCGAATAATGGACCGCCGCGCATGATCGCCAGTTTCATCTTTCGTAAAAGATTCAGCCTGCATCGGACGCCAGGTCAGCAGCCAGAGCGGTAGCCACGCGGCCAGCAGGGAAATCGCCGTGGCCAGATCGCCGCGCATGATATCGGCGCCGAATAAATTTTGTCCGCCAGTTAGAAAATCGATCATGTATTTGATCAGCGTAAAAACGCCGATGAATGCGCTGCCCAATCCCAATGCAGACAAAATGTAGAAATATACGCGTTTCATCCCAGCCTGACGGACAACATCGCCAACCGATTGGATGTGACGCGTCAGCCAATGCCCATAATATGCCCACACTGCGCCCAGCGGCACGCCGATGGAAATGACTCCGCCAATTTGCTGGATAAAATCGGGAGTGGAAATATCTGCGCCGAGTAGCTTGTCAATAACAATGTTGACCAGCATGGACGAAGTCGTCAGCACTGTGATGACTCCGCCCAAGGCGAGGATGTAGAGAATGCCGAGGCGCAGGTTCGACTCCTTTTCCGCCGCGTCCGCCAAAGAGTCCTGAATGACGCGCCACGAGTAGAACCAGAGCGGTGTCCCGACCACGAGCAAAGAAATCCCGTTGATTAGAGTCTCACGTCCGATGGCGCCCAAAACATCGGATGGAACGTAGAACATGAAGCGCAAAACCTGCTGTGCGCCAAAGATGACCATGAGCAAACTGTAAAGAGTCCAGAGATAACGGTACAGTCGGCGGACATCGGCGAAATTTTCTTTGGAAGGCAAAGTCTTCCACTCGCCTCGCAGGATGTTCCAAAAATAAACTGCCACCAAACCGTTCATCAAAATGGCGATGATATTATCGGGTACGGTCTGCGAACCGCCGATGATGGCGCGTTCGGTAGCCAGATGAACAGTCTCAATGAAAGTGCGGTCGATCAACGCCAGCAGGTTTTGCACAACCGGGATCAGCGTACCAAATAAAACAGCGTAGAGAAAAATGGCGCGCAGACCGGCGTTTTTCTCTTCTTCATCTTGAGATGAGGAACGCTGTGACCACAACCAATGCACGAGGAAGATCGGCACTCCGACCAACACCAAAGCCAGCGCTTGCGCCAGCGCTTCGGCCCCACCGCCGACGGTTTCATCAATGATCGAGCGCAGCAGGCTGATCGAGCCCCACAGTACAACCTCGAGGCTGATCAGCGCCACCAAATAAAAGTACAAACGGCGAACGGTTTTCATGATGGGTTTATCCTTATTATTTTGGCGGGGCCTGATACCAGCTATAATCCCACAGGTTATAAGCGGGCATATTGGAAATCTTCCACATGCCATTTTGCATCACGAGTTGAGCGGAACCAACATTGTTATAACCGGTCGAAAATGGATCGCCGGACGAATAGATCATGCTGACTTCAACCGTCGCATCCTCGCCGGTGACAGTAGTCTTGCCGATTTTTACTCCTGCACTGGCTGGCGTCAGAGGACCGGTGGCAAAAGATTTGCGGAACGTTTCAAAAGTTGGTTTGTTGTCGAGATCGGCCAGATAACCGTATGCTTTTTGATAATCTTTATTGAGTAAAGCCAGCACATAATTATGAACGATCCCATCCGGTGTAGTTTCGGTAACATAAGTTTGCTTGTCTTGTCGCGTAAAGAAAATGACCAGCGCGGCAACAATCAATACCGCGATGCCGGTTAGAATTCCGGTTAGAAAGCGGTCCTGTTTCATAAGCGCCTCCAAAGATCCAAATTCATTGTATAGGGTTTGGTTGCAAAAAACAAGCAATAATCACAATCGGGATCTCCTCAATAAATGTGTTACAAATCCCGTATAATACAACGTATCTTCTCAATAAAG
>JAJYOH010000471.1 GCA_021796315.1 Chloroflexota bacterium | reverse complement strand
GTTTCCTGAATTCGGCTCGCGCGTGCTAGAAGTGATGCGCCAGCCGATGGAAGATAAAGTCGTCACCATCAGTCGCGCCAAAGGCTCGCTGACTTTCTCTGCGAACTTTCAACTCATCGCTGCGATGAATCCCTGCCCGTGTGGATATTATGGCGATACACAAAAGCCATGCACATGCGCGCCGGCGATGGTGACGAAATATCAAAAGCGAATCTCGGGTCCATTGCTCGACCGCATCGATATTCACGTCGAAGTCCCGCGCGTGGATTATGAAAAGTTGAGCGGAGATCGCATGGGCGAATCCAGCGAAACGATTCGCAGGCGAGTGCAAGCCACGCGCGATATTCAGCGGGAAAGGTTTGGAGTCCGAAGTCTCCTGACTTCGGGAAAGCAAAATCCGCATTCCGATATTGTCTGTAACGCGGATATGCACCTCGCGGAGATCAGGAAGTTTTGCAAGTTGCAGGATGAAGGTCAAAGCTTGATGCGTTCGGCGATGAATCAACTCAATTTATCGGCGCGTGCCTATCATCGCATCCTGAAGCTGGCGCGCACGATTGCAGATTTGGCAGGGAGTGAAGAGATTCGATCTTCACATCTGGCAGAGGCGCTGCAATATCGTCCGAAGATTATGGTGGGATAAGCGGCGTATTTTTCGAATATCCCTTCTCTGTACAAACGCTTCGATAAACTGGAATCCTGATTATTTATCGAAAATTTCTCTACCGTACATCATAAGATTTTTACCGCAAAGAGCGCGAAGATTTAAAGGTTTTCTTAGCAAACTTCGCGCGCTAAGCCCTGCGTTTTTTCAGGGTCGCGGTTCAATTTTTTGGCTTGTACGGCAGGGAGTCGTAAATAAGCGCTTCAAAGTTTTTTTCTTCCCAACGGGCATTCCCATCCCAGTAAAACGTAAATTCCACCTTTGTGTCTGAAGGAAGCCCTTGAGTGGGTATGTCTGCCACGTACATTCCAAGATGATTGTCTTTCATTTGTGTGTCGCGGGTTGTTGTCCAGCCATCTGTGCTCCAGTGAACCATACCTTCCGCCTGCGCTTCGATGCGAAGAATCTTTCCTGTTGGCAGCGAACGGACCTTATGGTTAAACCGCCAGAGAATATAAGGAGAAACAGATTTTGAGTTTATATATCGCTGCACGGTTTGCGGAGGCATGTCAAAAACACGGCCCTCTTGCAGGGAACGCAGCAATTTAACGTATTCGGCGTGGGCCCATACCAGCGGCATGGCAGAACCGGATGGCTTGCCGAAGAAGAGTTCCTTTTCTGGAATATCAGGGGAATCCCAAATTTGCTCTGGCAGTAGACCACCGTCATTGGCAAAAGACTCAAAGGTATGAAGTAACTTCAATGCTTCGGACTTATGTCCGGCGGCCAGCTCATAGTGAGCACGTTCGCCGGTAAGTAACGGCCAGGCGCGGCCAACTCCCGTTCCATCAAAAGGATTACCATCCTCATGTTCGCCATAACCGTCATCGTTATAGCGATGCCAGACCGGACCTTGAGGGGGATCGGTTTTGAGCAATGCGTCTATCACCTTGACAGTGTTGACGATGTGCGGGTCATCTGCCGCACGAAGCCCAAAGCGAACGAGAGCCAGTGCGTCCGGGCTGACGATGTGCGCGGACGGTTCCAGGCTCTGACCGGGTGGCCGGTTCTTGATCGGGACGAATCCCCCGGCAGGTGAAGCAGAATCCGCCGCTTCCGGCGGGGCGATGCGCACGTAGTATCCATCCACGCCGACTTTATTGGCGAGGTCCGTTCCAGAGACGTAAATCCAGCGCTCGATGTTGTCATTCCATGCGTCTGCTGTTTCTCGAAGATAAGCAGCAATCTCAGGCTCTTTATTTAGGTCAGCCAATTCTGCCGCGACGAGCAATGAAGCAATTTCAGCGGCCAGCGTGAATGGGGAATAGCCGGGGTCTTCCTCCCAACGATCTTGTGGAGTGACCGGGCCATTACAAATCAGAAAACCTGCCGCTTTGCGAATCATGGGCCAAAGGCGAGTCAGATCATCGACGCTTAATGCTTTTTCGCGGCGCGCCAGGTCAACCAACAAAATGGGAAAGGCGGTCTCATCCATTTGAATGCCGCCCCAGTATGAATTGCCATCCAGCCACATATTTTGCGGCCAATGACCGTCGCTCTCCTGCGTGACTTGCAGATAATACAAAACGCGGCGCGCGTCTGCATGAGCGCCCGCGGCAAGCAAGCCTCCTGCGGATTCAACCAAATCACGCGGCCACGACAAATGATAACCGCCGAGATCATCATCACCTTTGGAAAAGCCCCAGGGAATTGAAAGACTTGCGATCAAGCCGCCGGGGAATCGTTTTGATTCATGTGTGCGCATCACTGCCGCGCTGACTTTGTAGAGGCTTCCCGTTTCTTTGCTGCCGTCTTTCAGGGTCAGCGGCTTCAGTGTGTTTAGCCAGTTTTGCCATTCACGAATGTAAACCGAGCGGGCAGAATCAAAACCATCGAAAAGACTTGCCAGCGCGCGTTGCCCGGCTTCCGATGGGGTGAGTCCAAATCCCAAAGCGAGCGTGAAATTTCCTCCTGAGTGTGATAAATCCACTTCTGCGGTCAGGGCCACATTGCCGTTTTCCGCGCGGGGATAACCCCAGAGCAGCTGCCCATGTTGACTCAAATCCTGCCAGCCATCCGATACACCGACAAAGCCGGCGGAACACTTCAACCACGGAACGGAACATGCCAATGCCAAAGAAATATTTCCCCGTTGCGCAAACAACATGGGCGCGCCTTTGTAATCGCCGAGCCAGGCCGTGTTGTTTGCGCCCTCGTTTCCGAGATGCGGGGATAACAAAACGTAAAGATGATAATCTTGCAGGCGCCCTTTGAGCGGAGTAAATTTTGTTTGTTGTAAAACAACGTCGCGATGCGGATCGGTGACGATTTCCTTTTCGATGCAGTAACGTCCATCCAGGCATGTGTTCGTGAGTTTATAGGCCGGGACACCATCTGCCAGCGCCTGGATTTTTTGAACGGTTTGGCGTTTCTCTTCGGAGAAGAAATCCTTTCCGTCGGTGACGATCATGCCCATGTCGCGCGTGCAGGCCTGGTCCACGCGCGGATAATAGATTTCGTCGAAGATGCCGTGGCTGAGCGTAAACCAGACGCGGCTGGAATGATTCAATGCAGTCCCCACGCCGCCCTTTGCGCTGGATGTCCAGCGAGGAGGGATTCCCGGCCAACCGGGAGCAATGGAATTGTTATTCATAAAACACCTCTTGAAATCATTGATAAATGTCCGGCTCGACTAAACTAAATCTACCAACATCCGAACTCTCTTTATTCTTTGACCTGCTCTGGTGATGGATTATGCCAGCCGCCGTCTTTTGTGATGAGCGCATCCGCTTCTTTCGGACCCCAACTGCCGCGTTGATACGGATACGCTTTCGGATGATTTTTTAGTACCGGATCAACCACTGCCCAGGCCGCCTCGACCGCATCTTCACGTGTGAAGAGCGCGCCATCGCCGGACATGGCATCGCCAAGAAGCCGCTCATAAGGCGATTCTTCACCGGGTTGTTCTTCCACCAAATAGAGTTCCTCCTGGTCGCCAACGAATTCTTTCCCGCCGCGTTTGACGCGCGCCGCGAGTGCGATCACCGAGTTGGGGGAGATGCGAAAGCGCAGATAATTCGTGCGGCCAATCGCCGGCCTTGAGTCGTCGAAGAGTCTTTGCGGCGGTGGTTTGAGTTCTACCAACACTTCGTCTGCAGTTTGCGCCATGTATTTACCGGAACGCAAATACCACGGCACTCCTTCCCAACGCCACGAGTCGATGAAGAGACGCACCGCGCAGAAAGTCTCGACATCTGAATCTTTTGACACATCCGGTTCATTCCGATAGCCTTCGTATTGTCCGCGTACCATGTCGCTGGGATGAAGCGGACGCATGGCTTGGAAGACCTTTGCTTTCTCGGTTTGCACCGCGCCAAAGCCTTGATGAGCGGGTGGCTCCATTGCCAGCAATGCCGCAATTTGGAAGAGATGATTTTCAATCACATCGCGCAGACAGCCGGCAGTTTCATAAAATGCGCCGCGCTTCTCCACGCCGAAATTTTCGGACAATGTAATTTGCACACTCGAGATGTAATTACGATTCCAGATCGGTTCAAGGAATGAATTGGCAAAACGGAAATAAAGGATATTCATGATCGCTTCCTTGCCAAGAAAGTGATCGATGCGGAAGATCGAATCTTCCGGGAACACTGAATGAGCCACGCGGTTGAGTTCCTGCGCTGAAGCCAGATCGCGCCCGAATGGTTTTTCGACGATGACGCGCGCATCTCCCGATAAGCCCGCCGCGCCAAGTCCTTGAATGACTTTTTCAAAAAGGACCGGCGGGATGGCAAGATAGTACGCGGGTCGCCGCGCGTTGCCCAACGCTTTCTTGATGGTCGTGAATGTAGTCGGATCGTTATAGTCACCGCTTACATAACTGAGCAGAGAAACAAGTTGGTCGAAAGCTTTCAGATCATCAATTCCGCCTGATTGCTGGAGACTGTCTTTCACGCGCTCGTGTAATTGAGCCAGGCTCCATTTTGGGAAAGCGACTCCGATTACCGGAACCGTCAGCGTACCTCGTTTGACCATGGCATACAGCGCCGGAAAAATTAACTTGTGTGCAAGGTCGCCTGTTACGCCGAACAGGATCAACGCGTCAGACTGAACCGGATGATTATGATTATGATTCCGAGCCATGTCTCATCCTTTCTTTTCTTCGTGTCCGCCGAACTGTTTTCGCATGGCTGAAAGCAATCGGTCGGCAAATTCGGATTCACCGCGTGATGCGAAACGTCCATAGAGCGCCCCACTGATGACCGGCACGGGCACAGCCTCGTCGATCGCCGCGGCAATCGTCCAGCGTCCCTCGCCCGAATCCGAAACGCGGCCCTCAAAGTTTTTCAGTCCGGGATCCTCGAGCAGGGCAATGGCTGTCAAGTCCAACAGC
>JAJYOH010000470.1 GCA_021796315.1 Chloroflexota bacterium | reverse complement strand
GATAACGACTGATGATTTCTATTTGATTCCCTTGCGTAGTGTAGGAACAACGGATTTTGAAGGTGATGTGTTCAACATGGAGGTCGAAGAGGAACATAATTATCTGGCAGGTTTCTTTGCCGTCTCCAACTGCCAGAACTGGCTCACATCCCAGGCATTGCGCGACCCGGCGTCGGAGGATGCGATCAACTTTATCCGCAAGATAACGCCGCAAGAAATGATAAAACTGGCGAGGCGTGTGAACGCTTCGGCGCTGGTCTCTTCTTACAACGAGCCGCTCATTACAAGCGAGTGGGCAGTCGATATTTTCAAGCAGGCAAAAGAGGCGGGGTTGATGTGCGCCTTCGTCTCGAATGGAAATGCTACGGTTGAGGCGCTTGAATATCTGCGGCCTTACCTGAGCGCCTATAAAGTCGATCTCAAATCCATGCAGGATAAGAATTACCGCCAACTCGGTGGGGTATTAAAAAATACAATGGATACGATCCAACGCGCTCATCAGATGGGATTGTGGGTCGAAGTCGTCACCCTTACAATCCCGGGCTTCAACGACTCAAATGAAGAATTATGGGATGCGGCAAAATTTATATCAAGTGTCTCGCCTGATATTCCATGGCATCTGACCGCCTTTCATAAGGATTATAAAATGACCCAGGCGGATAATACCCCGGCGCAGACTCTTTTACGCGCGGCAGATATCGGACGGGAAGCCGGACTCCGTTATGTGTACGCGGGCAACCTCCCCGGCCGCGTGGATGAGTATGAACATACGTTGTGTCCATCATGCAATGAGGCGCTGGTAAAACGGGCCGGGTATAGCATCCTCGAATACCGGCTGACCGCTTCCGGGTCCTGCCCCCGATGCGGTACACACGTTGCAGGCATTTGGCCGGATGATTTATCCAGGGTCCGGCTGAACGGAGACGGGATGCCAATTTCGGTATATTGACAAATCAGTTTTGCTGTATAATAAAAAATCTCAAAAAACCGTAAGGAGGTGACGCCGCACCTGATACCACTTACTGCTTTCCCCCATGTCGCATCCAATCCTAAAAACTCTCTGTAGGAGGAGAAACTGTGAATCGTAAACTGTACGCTTTACTGGCCGTGCTCATCCTCGCCAGCGTTGTCCTTTCTGCTTGCGGATCGACGACCCCGACTTCCGCTCCCGCAGCACCGGCTGCTACTGAAGCACCAACTGTAGCCCCCACTGCGGCTCCCAAGATTGTCACAATCTCATATTCACAAGAGCCTGATAACGCCAGACTTCAATACAGCAACATGACCTATGCGGCCTGGCTTGATCAGGTTATCAGTGCCAACCTTCTCACCTGGGATGAAAATGACAACCTCGTCCCTGAATTGGCCACCGAGGTTCCAAGCGCTTCCAACGGCGGTATTTCAGCCGATGGCCTGACCATCACCTACCACCTCAAACCGGGACTCAAGTGGTCTGACGGACAGCCGCTCACTTCGAAGGATGTGCTTTATACCTGGCAGTCTCAGGTAGATCCCAAGAACAATCCCATTAGCCGTGCCGGCTGGGACAAGATTTCCGGTATCGATACGCCAGATGATACGACGGCCGTGGTGCACTTCTCAGTACTTTACCCGGCTTGGTATACCATCTTTGCAGTCGGTGCGCAGGGCGCCAGTGGTGGACTTCTGCCGGCCCATATCCTGCAAGGCAAGACCGGTTTGGAGAAGGATCCAGAGATCCACTCGCCGACCGTTGTTGCTGGTCCATTCATGATCAAAGAGTGGATTGCCGGTGATCACATGACCCTGGTTCCAAACCCGAACTGGGGCGGCGACAAGCCCAAACTTGATCAGCTCAACATCAAGTTCGTTCCTGATCCTACGACTGCTTTGGCCGCGCTGAAGACCGGTGATGTGGACTTCAACCCAGATTTCACCGAGTCCGATATCCCGACCCTTAAGGCGTTGGAGCCGAATGTGCACCTGCTTGTGGGCCAGACCCCAAGCTTCGAGCACCTGTTCTTCAACCTCGGCATCACTGATAGCAAGATCAAAGGCCCCGATGGTAAAATAATCGGTAACAGTGATGTGGCCGGCTTCTGCCCGTTCCAGGATGTCAACGTCCGCAAAGCCTTTATGCTTGCCACTGACCGCGAAACCATCGCCAAGACCTTGTTGTTTGGTGGAGTTACCGTGCCGGCTGACCTGTGGCCGAACTCACCGTGGGAGAACAAATCCCTGAAACCTTATCCATATGATGTGGCTCAGGCCAACCAATTGTTGGATGCTGCCGGTTATAAAGCCGGCGCCGATGGCATTCGTGCCGGTACCTGCAATGGCAAGCCGGTGAAATTCTCGATCGGTGTTGAGACCACACCCAAACAGGTCCGCGTTGATACCATGAACGCCCTGCGTGACATGTACACCAAGATCGGTGTCGAACTCAAGCCGAACCCAATTCCGGCTGGCACGTTCTTCGGCTCTTACAGCGAAGGCGCTGACATGATGCTTGGCAAGTTCGATATGGCTATCTACACCACTGGTTTCTACCCGGATCCTGATCCAGGCTACAGCTTCTCATGTGCAGGCGTGCCGAGCAAGGACAACCAGACCGGCCAGAACAACTATCACTATTGCGATCAAACCGGTCAGATGGATCAGTTGATTGCTGCTGGTTTGGCTTCGGCCGATCCCGCGATCCGCAAGAAGGCCTACGACGCGATCCAGCAGTATCAGTACGACAACGTGCTGTTCATCCCCTTGTACGCTCGCGCCAATGTATCTGGTTACACGGATCGTCTGATCCTGCCAAAGATGGGCGCCAACAGTTACTGGGGTTACGGCATCACCAAATGGGATGTTAAACCCTAATTAATATCAAGGGCTATTCGTCCTGCTAGTCCCTCCATAGGGGCGGTAACACGCCCCTATGGAGCATAAATAAGGAATATTCATTTCTTTGGATACGGGCACTTGATCGTCCGCATCCAAAGAAATGAAAGTTCTTGACTAAAGTAAACATTATGGTACTAAGAGAAAGGAGCAGATGATGTGGTCTTACCTGGTACGCCGAATTGCGCAGGCTTTTCTGATTTTGTTCATAATTACCATGCTTTGTTTTGTATTGACGCGTCTTTCATCGGACCCTATGGCGGAATATGCCACCAGGCCCAACATGACGGCGGCAGATCGGGAGGCGATTCGTGAGCGTCTGGGTCTGGATCAGCCTATCCCCATTCAATATATTAAATGGCTGGGTCTGGCTTTGCAGGGAAATTTGGGAAGTTCGTTTTTCTCCCATCAGCCTGTGATCTTGATGATCCAGCAGCGTTTGCCGATGACTTTGGCGCTGATGGGTACAGCGGAGATCTTCACTATTCTCATTTCACTAATCCTCGCAATCGTGTCATCCGTCAGGCAATATTCATTTACCGATAACCTGATTACATCCTTCTCGTTTATTGGGTTCTCCATGCCAATCTTCTTCATTGCTTTGGGCTGCATCGAGATTTTTGCGGTGCAATTCAAGGCTTGGGGATTGCCTTATCTGCCCACCGGGGCTGATATTTGGGATCCCAAGGACCCGGTGGCAATGGCCCGTCATCTCGTGTTGCCGGTTTTCTGTTTGGTTGCCATTACGACCGCCGGATATTCACGTTATTTGCGCTCGAGCATCCTGGAAGTGCTTGGCATGGACTATATCCGCACCGCTCACGCCAAAGGCCTAAGTAAACGCACAGTGCTTTTTAAACATGCCCTGCGGAATGCAATCCTGCCGTTTGTCACAGTTGTTGGCCTCGATATTCCCTTCCTTTTGGGCGGGGCGCTGGTGACCGAGTCGATCTTTGCCTGGCCCGGCATGGGACGTTTGTTCTGGGAGTATGCTCAACGCGGCGATTATCCGGTTGTGCTCGGCGTGCTCCTCGTTACTTCATCTGCCGTGGTATTCTTTACGATCGTCGTTGATATGGCTTACACATTGGTCGATCCTCGTATTCGATTGGGTTAGCTCTATGGCTACTGATACTACTTCTATCCCCACCCTTGACCTAAAAAGTGCCGAAGCATCTGAGCTTGCTTTGACGCCTGGTCAACTTGCCTGGCGGCGATTCCGCAAGCATCGTCTGGCTTTGATCGGCGGGATCGGGATCATCCTGTTGGTCACCTTCATCATCATCGGCTCGATTATTGTGCCTGAAAAGTCTGCCAACACTGGCGATTTGATGGTTCGCTTGCTTCCACCGGCACCCGGACATCCCTTCGGTACCGATAGCACCGGACGCGATGTATTTTATCGCATCATTTATGGCGGCCAGATATCGCTCTTCATTGGTATTTTGGCAGTGACGTTGGCGGTCTCTCTTGGCACAATGATCGGCGCTACGGCTGCCTACTTTGGGGGCTGGGTGGATTCGGTCCTTATGCGCTTCACTGAGGCCATGCTGGCTATTCCTTCCCTGTTTCTGCTTATTGTTCTGGCGAAATTCCTTGGCAAGGATATCCCAACCATCACCTTCCTGGGCCGAACTTTCAGCGGTAGTGTCGGCATTGTCATTCTGGTCATTGGCCTGACTTCATGGATGTTTCTGGCACGTATTGTGCGGGCCAATGTGCTTTCACTAAAGGAGCTGGATTACATCTCAGCCGCCAAGGCTCTTGGGGCCAACTCTCCACGGATATTCTTCAGCCATCTGGTGCCCAATACTCTGGGTCCCATTATCGTAGCTGCCACGCTCGGTCTGGCCAGCGCCATTCTCACTGAAGCCTACGTTTCGTTCCTGGGACTCGGCGTTCAACCTCCAACTGCAACGTGGGGCAACATGATGGATCAAGCCCAATCTTTTATCTTGCAGGGTGTCTGGTGGATGTGGGTGTTCCCCAGCTTGTTCATCGTGATCACTATTTTGTGTATCAACCTGCTGGGCGATGGCCTGCGTGACGCGTTCGACCCGCGCAGCGGAAGAAAGAACCTCTAAGATTTATTGGTGCGATAAAAAAAGCTCCGGCCTTCAAGGCCGGAGCTTTTTTATTTTGTATATT
>JAJYOH010000041.1:18381-19776 GCA_021796315.1 Chloroflexota bacterium | reverse complement strand
GGGAGAGAACGGTATTTTGCGCGCGACCATCAAATTGCCGATACTGAATGAATTGGGTCTCTCTCCGTATCGCGGTGAAGCCCTGCACCTCAAGGTGGAAGTCAGTCACCACCATCAGGTTTCAGTTCTGCAGAATACACCCGTCTTTTATCTAGGGCGCAGTTTTGTGCCGTCCCATTTTTCGCTGGAGACCATGATGGCCGGCAAGATGATTGCCTGTTTGGAACGCAATTTCCAGCGTGGCAGGGAGGGCGCGTTCATCAAAGGCCGTGATTACTATGATCTGTTGTGGTTTATGCAGAAGAGCCTTCAACCTCTGGAAGAAAAACTCGCCAAAGATGGGGGCATGGCCTATACAATTCAGTCTGCCATGCTGGCATTGAAGGACAAGGTCGCTGGAATCTCCGCCTCAGATCTGGCGGTGGACTTATTGCCGATGTTCGAATCCAGTGCATTTATTCAATCATGGGTGGAGAATTTTCACCTCAACTTTGAACGTTATGCAGCCAATTATGTAAACAAATAATCCTCTTCCAAAACTGCCTATTTCCATTTCCGTGTGCCATACCTACCATTGCAGCGCAAGGTTGGGGGCAAGAGTAGCCAATTGAGCGAGTTTTGTCTTGCGATGGGATTGATAGGCAACAAAGTTTCGTTTTTGATAATAGCGTACTCGGTCGATGGCGGCCAGCGTGTCAAAGATCGGCAGCGGCAAAACAGCAGTTAGCAAAAGTCGAACTTGATAAATGGTGAGAGCTGGAGCTTGTTCTTGAAAACGGATCCTCAAACGAACCAGGAAGTGATGAGCGAGAGAGACCCACAACATGTGGTGGTGCCATCCCAGCCAGCTACGCAGCTCGTAATGGTCGAAACCGACTTGGCCTTTTGCTTCTTTGAATATCGATTCAATAGGCCATCTCATTCCGCAAACACGGACCAACTCATGCAGCGAGATCTTAGCAGGAGCATTGCTGAAGTAGTATTTGATGACGGTAGGGTCATCCAGATTGCGGCGGAGGATCAGCCAGAGTTCTTTTGCGGGCAAGTTTTTGCGCGACTCGGTGATGCGCAGAAAAGCGAATTCATACGCGATCGGTCCTTTGCTGCCTTCTTTGATCACAGCTTGACCCCAATCTTTTTGGGGGATATGCCTCACGACTTGCTTCACCTGAACTGGATGCTGGCTGGAATAGCGGAGACGCAGGCGGGTGGGATGACGGCCGTGACCATTCCACTTGGGAACATATACCCTGGGGCAGGTGCGCCAAATCGGAGTGGTGCTCCTGATCTCGGTGAAATACCATTTTCCCAAAGCATCGATTCCATCCCGAAAAGCGGGAGAATCCCCGTACAACGCATCGGCTGTTACCCAGGAAAAGGGCAAATTCCCGCGTT